>NZ_SUMG01000003.1 GCF_009910325.1 Isachenkonia alkalipeptolytica | reverse complement strand
TTGGAAATTGCCCGACTATGTAACACTGAATCCAATGAACGAAGAAGAGTTGATTGAACATTCGCAAAATATTTAAATATTATACATAGATAAAAACTTTATGCGACAACTATGTTGACAAACACCGTTCTCGCAACTAAGAGTTGCAAAGGAATATCATGACACCCATCTCGACCTGTTTATCTGTTGGTTTGGCATCGATGTTATCCCTCCTGTAGTCAATTCGTGTCTGGTTCTAAAAAAATATTTGGTTTACCCCATCAATAAAATCGGGGTCGGAGAAATCCGGAATTCCCCGAAAACGAAGCACCTTTTCTCCCTTTAACAGCAACAGGGTGTTTTGATTCTCATGGTAGGCAATCCGGTCCACCTTCCATAGATGGTATAGTTCATGGTCAGGGCTCAGCTCCTCCATTCTTTTTGAGGATCCCACATGGGAATGCCTCGAAGCATTAAATTCCTCCAGGATGTCATGATAGATAAAGGCTGCAATCCGTTCATGGGCTGCCTGATGATAGGCATAACTGAATGTTTTTTTCTCAAAATAGTAATACGCTTCATAACTGATCGGGAGTAGCAAACTCTGATTCCGAATATAATGGGGAGTCTTTTCTCCTAAGTTCTTCATGTATTCCCATTCTTCTTCTACTAAACGGGGATAATCCTCAGGTAGCCGGGGCCGGTTTTGATCATGAAAATCCATCGTGGGATAATAGGCCATAATCACGAAAACGATCGTTCCAACGGCTAAAGCCAGATACAAGAAAACCTGGCTTTGTTTATCGGATTTTTCTTGTGTCAAAAACTTTAGCACTTGAAGGATGACCAAACTCATTACAAGGCCTAAAATAAGACTCATTGCAATAGTATTCCCACCAGTAAGATCCATAGCCACGGCCGTCAGCAGGATAACAGCTAACAATAGCTGTAAACCGTTTACAATTCCCCCTTTTTTTCTTGCCTTTCGATAATCAAGGCTGCCAAACACTTCCCCTTTTTTTACACTCTTTTTCATCCGGTACCGCCAAACCAGCAAATAGACCAGATGGATTGAAGCTGCCACAAGAATCAAGGGGAGTACCATTACAAAAATAAGTGCGGTATTGCTTTGCATATGTTCAAGACCTACGGGGTAAAAAAAATACATAAAGACTGAGCATAAGGCTAGAATATAAAGGGTCCCTGCCAGTTGTTTTTTCCATAGAGATGAGTTGAGCATCCGCTTTTCCCTATCCAAATCCCTGTGCTCCGGTAGGGGCCGCTCTTCCTTTTCACTGCAAAAAAACAGTAAATGTCCTTTGGCGTCAATATACCTCCATCCCGCCTCCTCCATAAGGCTCCGGTACTCCTTCGCCCCTTTGCTGTTTTCGCTGAACCAGAGTCCGGCTTTTTCCAATACATTCACGGTAAAGTGAATCCTCTTCGGCGAAATTCGATCAAAGGTTGCAAAGTTTCCATTGATCTTTCTCAACATCCAGCCCTTTGCTGCCATGTCTTCCAGATAGCTTTCCATGGCTTTATAATCCAAGTCCAAAAAATTCCACAAAAATCCTTTGCTTTTTCCCATTCTACCCCAACCCTTCCTAAATAGTTGATCTTTTCCGTCGTCGTCAGATCATTTACTTTCCCCTACCTACTTCTTCGTTACGCCGTTCCGTTTTTCCTGCTTATTGGATTAATTATCGAAAAAAAAAGAACCTTCTCCTAAAAAAGACAAGGTTCTTTGAACGATCCATTTTATATATTTTGTTGCTCCACATTAAAATGTTTTTTTAGTTTCGCAATTTTATCCATATAATCTTTAGATGAATATCCATTTTCCTTTAAATCATACAGGTAATCCAGATACTCCTCGTATTTTTCCCTCTTTTTTCCATCATTTAAATATTGGGCTTTCATTTCTTCAAACTCTGTTTGGTCTATTATTTCTATTTCCCGAAGTTTTTCCAATCCGGAAATTTTCTCCTCCACCGATGGTTCCTGCTGGTGTTTCAAATTAATCAGTAAGGGTCTGACCGCTAAGTAAGCGGCAAAATAAACAATTACAAACATTACTACAATCTCTATTAAAAAATACACTATTTTACCTCCTTTGGGTTTAACCTCACGCGGGGACGGTTTGGTGTGAGATTTTCAAGTCCTCCCCCTGAGCGTTCTAACAGGGTCATGTTTATCAAAGTGCTTCTTTGATGATTTCTGTCATGGTTGGATGGGCTAGAGGTAAATCTTTGATTACTTTAACAGGAATGTCCTGGTGGCATGCCAAAACGCCTATAGGAATTAGCTCTGCAATGTTATCCCCGGCAAAATGCATACCCAGGATTGTCTGTTTATCAGCATCGACCAGGATCTTGACAAACCCTTTTTCATATCCCAGACTCAAAGCCCTCATATTTTCGGAGAAGTACCCCTTTTTGACCCGGTAGTTAAGCTGCCTTTCCCTGGCATCGCTTTCTCTTAGGCCTACACCGGAAAGCTGGGGATCTGTAAAACATACATAACTCATCCCTTTATAGCTTACAGGGACCTTTTCCCCGGCAATACTCCCGGCTGCTGTTTTACCTTCGAGGATGGCAGCGTTTGCCGAAGTGATCCCGCCGATCACATCTCCTATAGCGTACACCCCTTTTTGTGAAGTCTCCATATACTCATTCACTTTAATCCGATTGTTTTCACCCCAAACAAGCTCGAGTTTTTCTATCCCCCTTGGCAGCACCGGATTGCTTGCCCCGGTTACCAGCAAAGCATCTGTCAGCAACTTCTGACTGGTCTCATCAGCTGTATTCTTGCAAATCACTTCCAGCTTGCCCTCTTCATTATATTGGCACTGGGTAAGCGTAGAATTGGTTTTGACTTCGATCCCCTGTTTTTCAAATTCTTCCTTCAAAAATTGGGCTTGATCCGGGTCACACATCGGCATAATTCCATCCCCCTGTTCCAGAATTCTAACCGCTGCCCCCATTTTTTTAAACAATGTGGCAAATTCACATCCTTCAATATTTCCTCCTAGGATCACCACATCTTTTACATTCAGCCATTTCCCTGACAAAACATCCTTATAGGAGATGATGCCCCTGCTCTCGTCCAGCTGCAGGGCCATTGGTGAAGAAGGTTCAGAGCCCGTGGCCACTACAAGATTTTCTCCCGTTAAAGCCGTTGTTTCGCCATCAGCCACAACCCTTACTTCCTGTTCAGAGATGATTTCTGCTTCACCATAGTAGATCTTCACCCCTGCTCTCTCCAGAGAACTTTCCCAGCCCTCTTTTGCCTTTTGCATTCTGATCCCCAGGGTTTTTAAGCTTTCGGCCGGATTCACAGGATTATTTCCGGCTTTGTTTTTAATGATTTCATCAAGCATGATCTTCATGGGTATGTATCCTTTACTTATCGGAGCCCCGCCGGAACCGCCTTTTTCAACCAGGGCAACCTTCAGTCCACGCCCGGCTGCTTCCATGGAACATGCCTTACCGCCAGGACCTCCGCCAATTACTATCATGTCATATTTCATTTTTTCACCACCTCATTTTTTTTACCTCACAAAACCACCGTCTCATTATGAGGTAACACTCTCTTTTTTTCCATAATATTTCTCTCTAACTACTTCTATTTCGACCTTCAAAATTCCTTCCTAGTTATGGCAATATTCCCAAAAAATTTTATTACTTCTATATAAGCTTGTTCTTTTCTCCAAAAGCAAAAAACCTGCCGCAACCGTCACAGCAGGTTTAACCTATTATTATTTTGAAATTATATGATACCGGTTCAGCGATTCGGGATCTTCTTTCAATATTGTCATCATTCGACGAGCGGGTCCGGTAGGTGCATTGGTACCTCTTTCCCATGCTTCAACGGTTTTAGGTGTCACTCCAATCACTTCTGCGAATGTTACTTGGGTAAGTTGCAAGTACTGTCTTATTCTTTTGATCTCATCTTTTGAAAATTCTTGAGCCGGCGAAATACTTACTTTTCGACGTCGGCCCTTAATTTCCCCATTGCTGATCTTAATCGCTTCATCGAGTCCTTTTAACACACTATCAAAATCCATTATTTTTCCTCCTCTCGCCAGCAGACGCTTTTAACTGCTCAATCATTTTTCTGATGGTTGCTTTATTTTCCTGAGTCAGATTATCTTTTTTGCTTTTAGGGTACGTGATAATTAGGTACCCATTTTGTTCCAGGTTTTATCGAATTCAGGAGTCATTATAAATTCTCTAATCACTCACACACCTCCAAAGCATTTCATAGTTATATTTTACCCTATTAAATAGGGTATGTCAATATAAATTAACGAGAAAGAATCATGGGGAAACCTACGTAAACCCCTATTACACCTTGCAATACCCTGAAGACTATACCGTTCAGGAAGAAGATATGGAGATAATGATCAGCACCCTATTCATGGATGAAGAGGAAGAAAAAATGATCGAATCCTTAGAATTTCAAAAGTAAATATATTGGAACTTTTCGGTAAGCTTTTCGTCTAACAGATATACGGTACTTAAGAGGAACCAATCATTCAGGAGGGTTTGATGATGAAGATAAAACTATTTGCAGCACTGAGTCTGTTACTGATGGCGACGCTAATCCTTGCCGGCTGCGGCAATCAGGATCCGGATAATATCAACGACGAGGTCCAGGAGATGCAGTTCGAAGGTGTTATTTTGGAGATTGACGAGGATTCCATCCTGGTGGAGCCGGCGGAAGGAGAAAGCATTCGAAGCAGCGCCGACCGGGTGATGCTGAGCAGAAGTGCGCTGGACGCTGAGGAGACCGAGGATTTGGATGAAGGGGATAAGGTACGGATCTTTTTCAGGGGCGGCGTGATGGAGAGCTATCCCGCCCAGGTGGGAGACTTGGAAAGAATTGAGCGGATTGACGAATAAATCTGCAAAGAATAGATCACCCGGGGACGGTTTTGTGCTTTTTTCAAACAATGCCATCATTTGTTCAGTGCATCAGACAACTTTATTTTACAGTTTGGATTAATTTCGTTTTACAGTTTGGTGCAAGTTAATTACCTCACGCCGGCTTGTAGGGGTCACTCTACGCCGTCCCCTTGTGAGCGAAAAACCCCTTTTCCTTCCACAAAAAAAACGGACCTGTTGGCCGGTTACGCTACTCACTCATCCATCGCTCGGATCGTCCATATCTGGCGATGAAATCTTCGTTTCCAGTTCTGTATACACCGGAATATATATTTGTTCTATTTATACCACATATGCTTGATTCTTAACAAACAATTTGAATATTCTCCTCATTGATCTGCCTCACAAAATAACAGTCCCATTGTGAGCATGACAAACACCCTCCTTCGGAACGATTGAAAACGGAAAAAACGGGTATGACGTTATACAAAGTATTTCATGGGGGCCCTCAGTATGTTTACTGTGGATCAGGGCCTGGGTTTTGCAAAGCCGTAATTATCGATGAAAAAAATAAAATGTTGGCCCGGGATTATCTCTGGACCGAAGTGGATCCCATTAACAAGATGAGAAATTGATTGATGCCCGGGGTAATAAATGGGACCGGGGACGGGTGATTTAATGACGACTTCGAAAATGAAGGGGGTATAATCATGGATAAAAAAATTTTTCAATTAAAGCTCTTTGGATTTATGCTGGGGGTTTGGTTGATTTTTTCCCTTAGTCTTACCCCTAGCAATATTGTTATTGGAGGCCTGTTTTCCTTATTGGTGGTGTTATTATCGAAGGGGGCCTATTATCATGAACAGGGCTCTTTTTTTACCCTCCCCTCCTTTTGGCTTCTATTTCGTCACAGCTTCCGACTTATTTTAGATATGTACTATTCCGGATTTTGCCTTTTGGTGACCATTATCAAAGGCAATGATGACCCCATTATTTTTTCCATGGACTTGGAGAATAACAATTTATTTATCACCACCTTGATTGCCAACTCCATAACCCTTACTCCGGGAACCATCACCTTGGATCAGCGGCGAAATCGCCTGTTGGTTCTTTCAGCCAAAAATGATTTTCAACAGGGTAAAACCATAGAAAAAGATATTAAAACCCGACTGCAACAGCCCTTTTTAAAAGGAGGGATTCGATGATCGATTTTACCATTTTCCTTCTTCTCCTGGCGATAGGAGTCATCAGTATAAAATTCATTTTCAGCCCTACGATTTGGGAACGGATCCTGGCGTTAAACCTGATCAGCGGAAAAACCGTTTTACTGCTTTTGTTGATCGGTTTGCAGCGGGATAATTTCTTTTTTCTCGACATCGCTCTAACCTTTTCCATTGTAGGTTTTCTAGCCGTCACTTTGATTACCCGATTTCTGATGGAAGGAGGCCGCCAAAAATGATCAGCAATTTTTTTCTCATTATTTCCTGGGTTTTTTTGATCTTCGGGGTGATTGGCCTTTTTCGCTTTCAAAGCATCTACTTAAAAATTTTAGTGGCCTCTAAGATCGACACCGTTGCCTTCTTCTCTATTATTCTTGCCCTGGTGTTTCGGATCGGCTTGCAGTGGGAAACTTTGAAGCTATTAGTAATCCTGCTTTTTTTCCTGATCACCAACCCCTTAAACAGTCAGTTCATCGGGCGCTCTGCATTAATCAACGGAATCCCTTTAAAAGCTAAGGAGAATCCTTCAACGGACTACAGGGCGGAAAAAGAGTCTTAAAAAACTCCGCAAACTAAACGACCTTCCTAAGAAGACTAATCTTTCGATCCGAAAACCAACCGGTCAAAAGACCAAAGCGAGGTGCAACACGATGTATCTGATACTCTATGGTCTAATCATTTTCTTTATCATCATTATGCTTCGGGAAAAGGAATCCCTTCGTTTGATTATTTATTTCGCCGTTTTTTCCCTGCTGATGTCGGTGCTTTATTTTCTTTACCACGCCTATGACGTGGCCCTAGCGGAAATCGCCATCGGCAGCGCCCTTTTGCCGCTGTTTTTTATCATTGCCTTGGGAAAGCAGAAAAACTTTGTAGTGGTCAGCCGGGTGGAAGATGGGTTTTTCAGTGAAAAGGAAGACTCCCCGGGGTTTAAACTCCTAAAACGGTTTACGAATTCCTTTAATCTGACTCTGGATATTTTTTTCGAGCATCATATGCATATCAAAGGAGCTTTTCGGGAACGGAATGTGGATTTGATCATTGTCAAAAGTCACCGGGACGGTAAGTACATATTTATCATGAAAAAAAGCAGCGTTCTTCACCATAAATTACAGCGTCTGCTTCTCGAGGATCCTCGCATTCGATTTGAGGTCGTAGAGGAGGATGAAATTTATGATTAAGAAACTGATGCTGCTGTTGATGTTCGGTTTTATTTTTCTTTATGCCCTTACGGCTACGGCACCCTTAGCAGATTCTTTCCCGGAAACCTCCATTGGCGAGACCGTAATCCACCGGGGCTATGACGAAACCGCATCCAAAAACCTGGTGGCTGCGATTTTGTTGGATTATCGGCTTTTCGATTCCATTTTCGAAGCGGGAATCCTTCTGATTTCCGCAGCGGGGGTGCTATATATGTCCCGCTCCTCCGGTTTTTCAAAACCTTTCCCCCGGGCAAAGGAAGCCGCAGTACCGAAGGACAGCGACAGCATTCTTGCGGTCAGCCGAATACTTTATCCTTTTATGCTGCTCTTCGGATTTTACATTATCGTATTTGGAGATCTCAGCCCCGGAGGAGGCTTTCAGGGTGGCGTCATCCTGGCTACCGCCCGGTTAATTTCCGTATACATTCCGGAAAAGGCTTCGGAAAATACCGATCCCTTGAACCGACTGGAAAAAATCCTGTTTTTATGCCTGTTAATTCTGGGGTTCATCAGCTTATTTACCAGAGGCACTCCCTTTACCAACTTCTTTTCCGGGTCTGTGGATCCGGAATTTCGAAGATTGTTTTTGGTCTTACTGAATCTTTTAATCGGACTGAAGGTCTCTTCGGGTTTAACCATTATATTTATCCGATTTATAAAGGAGGGAAAATAGATGTTGCAGCTCTCATTAATTCTACTGATGATCGGTCTGGGGCTTTACGGTTTGGCCACCAGTCGTCACTTGATCAAATCCATCATATTTCTTAATGTGCTGGAGGCCGCGGTGATTCTTTTTTTCCTTCGCCTGTTTTATCTGCCGGAAGGCACCGCTCCGATTATCACTTCCCTAGGAGGGGAAGCGGTGGACCCTCTGCCCCAGGCACTGATGATTACCACTATTGTTATCGGCGCTTCCGTAACCGCTTTAGCCTTGATGATGAGCATTAAAATCTATCACCAGTACGGTACCCTGGATTGGAAGATTCTTTTGGAAAAGGAGGATAATCAATGAGTTATTATCCCCTTTTTGCAATTCTGATTCCGATTATTTTCGCCATTGTCATTTATCTGATGAATAACCCCAAGGGTAATCTTTTAGCCTTTATTGCCCAAGGAGCTCTGCTGGTTGCAGGGATTCGTTACTTTCCCTTTTATCTGCCGGAAGGAGAGTATTATCTCGTCCTCGGAGCCTTCGGCGATAAACTCAATATCACCTTAATTTCCAATACCCTTACCTACGGCTACGGGCTATTATCGGTGGTGTTATGGTTCTCGGTAATCCTTTACAGCTGGCCCCATCAAAAACAGTCTTCAAGTTATTACTTCTTTTTATTATTTTTACAAGGCGTGTTTATGGGCATTGTCCATACCCACGATTTTTTCAACCTGTTTCTTTTTATTGAAATTGCAACGATTCTTTCGGGTATATTAATTATTTACAAAAAAGACGGCCCTTCCTTAAGAGCCGGTATTTACTATATCGTTTTTAATACCGCGGGAATTTTATTGTTTCTGATCGGACTCAGTATGCTTTACCGTTTGACGGGGACCCTTCATATGGGTCGGGTACAGGAAGCCTTATCGGACATGGATCAGGACCCCACGGTGATCTTGATATTTGTCTTGATGTGCGTATCCATGGGTGTGAAATCCGCCTTTTTTCCGGTGTACAACTGGCTGCCCCGGGCCCATAGTGTGGCCACCAGCAGTATCTCCGCTGTGCTTTCGGGAATCATGGTAAAAAGCGGAGTCCTGGGATTATATAAAATCCAGCAGGTCTTTCCTATGGAGGCCTATAAAGATTTTTTCATTTTCCTGGGAATGATCACCGCACTGTGCGGCTTGTTTTTCGGGATCAGTCAAACCAATATCAAACGCTTGCTGGCCTTTAGCACCATTTCCCATATCGGATTTATCGTCATGGGCCTCAGCTCTTTGGCAGTCCCTACATCGGAAGGGGTTTCCGGAGCCATGGTGCATATTGTCAATCACGGATTTTTGAAGATTTTATTATTTTTAGGGGCGGGTTCCATCGTTAGAAATTATAAAACCTACGATCTTGATAGGATCCGGGGGGTTTTGCACCGCATGCCCATCGTGGGCAGTGTGATGATCTTTGGAATTTTATCCATTATGGGAACCCCAATGCTTCTGGGCTATCAGGGAAAATCCTTAGTCGGGACTATTCTTCGGGATCAACCGCTGTTTTACTTCGGCTATCATGTAATCAACCTGGGCACCATAATTCTGTTTGGAAGACTTTTGCAGATTTTCATTCCCCGCGGCTCCCTAACATCTCTAGCCGTCAGTATTTATGAACGGCTCGCCCTTGGAATTCTGACTGCAGGGATTGTGTTTTTAAATCTGTACCAATTGATTTTTCCAAACTTCGGAGGGCTGCACTTTTACGGGAAACCATTTTCCCTGGGAGCCTGGAGCTTTTTTCTGCTATATCTTGTGAGTGCCTATTTTCTTATCCGTCTTTTTCCCCTTACTTCCTCCTTTTTTCGAAAAGTACGGGGCTTTGAACTCTCTTTTCAGGCGGCAAACTACATGATGGTGGTCTTTATCTTTTTAATGCTTTTATGGTCGGTCCCGCTTTGAATCTAAACTTCATTTCATTTTTACAGAATCTTTCCCGGAAGCTTTTTGATAGGGCCTAAGATTTATTGGGGACCTCACGCGGGGACGGTTCTGTTGAGAGATTTTCATATAATAAAAGTATTTCTTTGGTCCATCGAGCAACATAATTCTAAATAATGAACTCTAAATTGAGACTTCTAATAAATTATGGAAAACCATTTATTGAACTTTCTTCAAATATGATTGTCGGTTTCAGTACTCATATAATCAGAAAAAATGATCAATTATATGCTCTATACGTTTGTATTGCTACCTCACAAAAGAATCGTCCCTCTGTGAGCTCGTAATGATACGGGCGCTAAGATTTTCAAAATAATGAACTGGTTTACTCCTCCGCTTAGCGTATTCGATTTCTAATCTTGTACTCTCTCCAATGTTATTGTACCTCTTGGAGGGGTCACACTAAACCCTTCCTCTGTCCTATTTCTTATTTAATAAATAAAAGGTCTTGAGGGCAACACTTGGTCAATGGTTAAGGATTTTACATTGGATGAAGTCCCATCAAAATAATCCAGTAAATCTTCCGCTTCTCCATAGACCAAAACTCCAAAACTGTGTACCCCATTCTCCTCAATGTACTCCACGGCTTCCTCGTAGTAGTCAGTTTTTTCAGGTCCAGCATCGAAAATCTTCACAAATTCCGGCCGATCCCGTAAATAACGCAACCTCGATAAATAGTGAGTTTCATAAATTTCCGGATAATCTTCCATAGAGATAGGCTCATTATTTGGATTAATATCTCCTATGTTAAAATATGGATATTCATTCCAATCCGGTCGGTAGTCACCAATTAATTCACTTCTGAAGTCCGGAGTAAAGCCCGTTAAATAATTCAGTTGATGGGGTTTTGCTTTTTCCGGATCATAGGTGCGTACGCCTACCCATCCAATATCGATATCTGAATACGCTCTACTCATTTCATAAATTTCTTCCATTGATAGATCTTCATGGAAAGTTACATAACTGGATACAAATGATGCGGGGTTTAGTTTTTCTAAATGTTCTATCATTCTTTCATTCGTCGCGTCCTGTGTATCTTTATTATAAGATTCAGGGTTTACAGCTACATTGAACCCGCCTAAGAAATCCCTTAAATAATAGATACTGTCAAAGTCATTTTGCTTTCCGTCTCTTATCTGGCGCATTTGAAAATAATTTCGTTCTTTAGTAACATTATCTATTAGAAGATATTGTAGTTCATACTCCCCAAAACCTAAAGATTTTTCATTTAAAGTTCCCACAACCGAATATCCGGGTTTATTGAGACTTACATAAGCTGCAAAATCAAAAGTGAAATCCGATATCGGATAATCTCCATCCTCGATTTGGTTCGTAGCAGTAGGATCATAGTGCATTCGATCAACGATGCTTGATACGCCATAAAAAATCCCTAGATACAGCAGGACCACTGCTAACACTGAGGCGATAATCACTTTTCCTAACCTCCGGTTAACCAGCTTTTGAATATTTTTCAGCTCCTGATATTCCACGGAGTCTTTACCCCGACTATTATCCTCATTTTGCTCCTGGGGGTCTTCCTTTTTTCCTTGATCTTTTAAAACATCTTCTGTAAACTCCTGCTCCGAAAAATAGGTTTCCATAAATTCAAATTTTTCCATTTCTTCCTCAATATATTTTCTTTCTTCTTCGGTTGCTTCTCCTGCTTGATAACGGCGAAATATTTCTTTAAAATTCATAGGTATCCTCCTTTAATCCTTTGCCGATTTTTTTACGCGCCCTATGTAATGCAGTTTTTGTATGGGTATCACTGAGGCCTAGCGTGATGGATATTTCTTTAATTTTCATCTCTCCGTAATAATACAGATAGAGTACCTCCCGGTATACTTCCGGTTCCAGTTGTAAAACATGATTGTAAATCCGTCGGTCCCGCTCTTTTAAAAGATAGAGATTTCCAGGACCTTTCTTCGCATCCTCCGATAAAAAGGATTCTTGGGTCGAAAAGTTTAAAGACTCGTGATTTTTTCTTTTCAAATCGATATAATAATTCTTCAGTACTCGAAAGAGCCAAAATTTAAAGGATTCCTTCGGTGTATCGGATGCAATTAAGGCTCGACAGAAGGTTTCACTGACTAAGTCCTTTGCCAAATCCTCCTGCCGACAAAGACTTAGGGCGTAATAAAAGAGCTCTTTATAATATTTTTTGTAGGCCGTCTCTAGGGCATTTGAATTCATCGGAAACCTCCTTTCATTAAATATACGGATCAGCAGGAAAAAGGTTACAGTTCGATAGACAAATAATGCAAAGTCGTTTTTAATCCCGATACAATGATGAAATTTTTTTTTTGCCCTAAGCCCTTCTTATGATAACATATAAAAAAGGCAGCAATAAAAACGAGGAGGTTTATTATGAAAAAAAACACATGGCTCTTGTTACTTATTCTTCTTATTACGGTTCTAGTGGTCACCGCCTGTGGTCAAGACAACGAGAAAAAATCATGGGATACCTACGAAAACCCCTATTACACCTTACAATACCCTGATGACTATACCGTTCAGGAAGAAGATATGGAGATAATGATCAGCACCCTATTCATGGATGAAGAGGAAGAAAAAATGATCGGTATTACAATGAATTCCCTCACCGATGATTTTACGGAAGAGGAGCTCTATGCAATCTGGGATGAAGACCTGGTAGAAATGGAAGATACCCAGGATGATTTTTACTTCAAGGAAAGGGATGTTCAAGGGAATAAAGCCTATGAAGTCCATTTCAATTTTTCCCGGGAGGAGAGAATTTTCCGAGTATTAACCATACATGAGGGCTTCATGTTCAGCATGGATGCGAGAGTACCCCAAGAGGCCTTTGATGATTTTCTTCCTACTCCCCAGCAAATGATCGAATCCTTAGAATTTCAAAAGTAAATATAAAAACGAATCGTAGCTCACGAAAAGGAGGACCTTGTTTATAAGTTAATGCCCGCCATAACCATTCCAGAAAAACCCTATCTGCAACAATGAAACCGGTTGCTTCATCCCTCGATGTGTCTTTTTTCAACGTCCTTCATTATCCCGATCATTGCTTTATAAGCCGCTTTATGTCCAAAGCCATTGGATTGGTTTACTGTCCCGGTCATGTAAAGATCCAGTTCGGGATTGTGAAAAGCAAAGGCACCTGAAGATCCCCAAAAGCCCAGTAGTTCCTTTCTCGGTTTTGACGGATACGTGATCCAGGGAATCCACAGTTTCTCCAATCCCATACCGAAGTAAAACTGATAGGGAAAAAACATGAAATTCCACAGCTTGTGCTCCTCCAGGCTCTCCCTTGGAAAAAAACGGCCATTGAAAAAGGATTCCAGAATCTTCATTGATTCCTCCGCATCGGATACGATGCCGCCTTCAGCCGTCACTGAAGCCAAACACCGTGGGATGTGGATTTCTTTTGATTTGTAGTAATAGTTCACCGGGGTGGTATCATTTACGTCCTGATACGCATAGGTGTTCCGGAGATCCAACTCATCAAAGATCCGCTGTTTGAAGGCATCGCCGATGTTTCCTCCCGATCCTTTCCAGTAAAGACCGGCTTTCCCTGATTTTACGCAAAGAGATACCCCGTACACATGAGGATTTCTCACCATCTTCTCCATCACTTCATGACAGTATGCTGCGATTCTATTCATCTCCATTTTATACCTCCACAATGGTTTATCCTGAACTCCTTGTTCATCTGACACACTGCTTCACTTCCAGGTGTAACCGGCAAGTATTTTTGGAAAAATTTCGGCAAATAATTTTCCCTATCTTTTAACCAATTTTCTTGCCTGATTCTATGGTCTAAAATAAACGCTCAATCCTCTGTCCTTACTCATTGGTCATTCTGGTTGCTTCAGGGCTCCGTGGATGGAATCCACTGCCATCCCCCGCTTTTTTCTTCGATCCTTCCCACTGCAGGAAATGGTAAGTGAAAGGCATGTACCAAAGCGTTTTCCTTCTCCGCCCTCTTTAGAAAAGTTCTTCTGGTTTTGATCATCTCTTCCCCATCAATATCCACTGCCGTGATCCATTCCGGATGTTCCAGATGAATGGGATGAATGACCATATCAGAGAAAGAGTAAAACCGTTCTTCTCCGGAATGTATCAAAAGGACCATATGACCCGGTGTATGACCCGGTGCTTTTAGCATATGGATTCCCGGAACAATCTCCGAATCCTGATCAATCAACTCCAACTGTCCTTCGATGGACCCTAGTTTCATCTTTGCAATCCCCACTAGTTCTTTTTGAAATTCGGGATGAAAGCCTTTGCTTTCCATCGCCTTCTTTCCCTGATCGGTACACCAGAAATTCCATTCATCCCTAAACATATGATAACGGGCATTAGTAAAAATTGACTGTCCCTCTCCTGTTGTGTTACCCCCTATATGATCCGGATGACCATGGGTAAGAATGATATGGTTAATGGCTTCGGGTAAGATGTCCATACTCTTCAGATTTTGAAGCAGCTTCCCTCCGTTGGAACTTAACCCCTCACCGACTCCCGTATCCACCAGAATCAGTTCATCTCCCGTATCGATCAGCAGAGGAGTGTAGGTGTTTTCAAATTCCTTCCAGGTTTCCGGATTTAGCCGATGTCGAAGAAGGGCTCGGTGGAGCTCCTCCCGGTCCGCAGTTGGGAAGAACAACTGGGCAGGATTTTGATAGGTATTCGTTCCGTCACTGACTGCCATACACTTGAATTTTCCAACACGAAATGAAATTGTTGAATCCATTGTCAAAACCTCCTTTTCCTTCCACAAAAAAAACCGACCTGTTGGCCGGTTACGCTACTCACTCATCCATCGCTCGGAGCGTCCATATCTGGCGATGAAATCTTCGTGTCCAGTTCTGTATACACCGGAAGATATATTTGTTCTATTTATACCACATGTGCTTGATTCTTAACAAACAATTTGAATATTCTCCTCATTGATCTGCCTCACAAAAGAACAGTCCCATTGTGAGCACTTAAGATTCAACTTTATTAATCTACTATTGAAAGAATTTGGTTGATAGTTAATACAGTAAAAGTAAATAAGTATAATACTGTATGAACTATATGATAAGTATCCGGCACTAACCTTTTTTTTGATTCAGGTATAATTCTGTGAGTTCCTTCAAAATATTTGTTGTACCCTTCAATCTTTTTTTCACTTGCTCCAAACCAATATAGCTTCCAATGGAAATGATAAAGTCCAAATAGCACCAATCCAAAGAGAACAAGAAGAATTATTTGTACATATGGTATATTCAAATAATACAAAACCATTAATACAGTTAACAATGACCATCCAATAGTATCTGGACTTATTAATTCTGGTCTATCCACATAACCTTTTACACCAATAATATCAAGGGTTTGATGTATATATAATAATGTAATTGCAATAAATTCTATATCCATTCATTGCCACCTCCATATATTCTAGAATATTTTAAAACACCTCACGCGGGGATGGTTCTGTTGTGAGGTTTTCAAATAATAACTGTATCCATCCCTCTATAAACATAAAAAGAATTAAATCAATTAGATGCTCTACACGTTTGATTTACTACCTCACAAAACCACCGTCCTCTGTGAGTCAAGCGATATTAATCATCCACAAAAACGGTTCTAAACTCGCCCTTTATATAGTTATCGACTCTCAGAATCACCACGTCTTCCATCTCATCGACGGTTTCTCCCTCTTTTTCCACAAAGGTATAGACCGCTCTCATTACGCCTTGACGAATGTCTTCTTCCGCTATTTCGATAATCTCCAGTCTTTCCCCTTCCGGCGGCACAAAAATCTCGTAGCGAGTACTTACCATAGCGCGGCTATGGCGATCGGTGATGATTGACCTTCTATGTACCGATTGCAAACGAAAATCGTTAATTTCGTCAATGGTTTCCTGAATGTTTTCGGGAACCTCATCATAGCTAAGTTGGGTCACGGTCATTTCCTCAACGTCCTCAACATCCCTTATCCAATTAATTAATGCATAAACGCCATAGATCAGTATCATCCCTACCAATATTCCAATGATCCCTTTCTTTAACATAGGTTACCTCCTCGCGCAATATCGATGGTGCCGTTTATCCTACTTCGAAACTTCTCCCATCGAAAATTTTCACACCTTTTACTCATTCCATTTCATTCTACCATTCCCATATTTTGCTTGCAAGAAATTATCAGTATTTTTTTTTATTTCACAATTCACAACTAAAACCACCCGTTAGATGAAATTTAATCATTATATAATTTACCTCTTTTCCACTTCTTCAAAGAAACCAGTGATACTATAAGCTCTGAGATCTTCGCCCTTGAATCTATACAGATGGGTTTCCGTAGTCACCACCAGTTCTGCACTGCCGACCTCAACCATATTTTTATCTCCTTCATCATCCCGGTAAGCATAGAAGAAAGGTGAATTTTCCGTAGATCCCCTCTCAATGGTCGAGCCTGCCAACACTCCATATTCCAAGTGATGAAAATCAATGATTTGCTTGGCTATACTTGTACTCTCTCCCATATAGCTTAACCGGAAGTTCCCCTCCTGATAGGTGCCTACCTCGAACTCCATAATATCCGTAACTTCAAAGCCTTTAAGCTCTTTCAGAGTTTCCACCGGCTCATCTTCCACATTCTCAGAGAGTTTCTCCTCATCAATGGTGAATCGATAGATTCTTTCCTTAAACACCCGATCTTCTCCATCATTGATCGCCTCACCACTATTCACAACAATCTCTTTTGTAACCTCATTATAGTAATAATATTGGTTGTCACGATTCAACCCGATAATTCCCGAAAAATCTAAACCTTCACCGGAAAAATCCCATAGGTAGTGATGGACGAGAACTGCTCCAATGCCCTCAGCAGTCTCCTGGACATCAGTAAAAAACAGGTTCTCCCCGAACATTTCTCCATCCCGGTATTGTTCAACACCGGGAACTCTGGGCTCTGTCCTGCGATAAATACCGCCTTCTCCGGTCTTCTCAACTGTTTCCTCTTCAATATCCAGTGTCAGCCAGCCCTCCTGCTCGGTAAAAATCATATTGATTCCGTTTTCCAAGCCCTGAACATGATAAGGAACAAGGACATCGATCGAATCTTTATATGGAATCTCCAGCAACTCATCCTCTTGAAGATCATAAACCCATAGTGGGGCATCCTCAAATTGTTTCAAAACCTCTTTGTTCTTCTCCTGAAGTTCCTCCTCGTTCTGGTTGGTGGAGTAATACAAGTGATTTTCCCAGAGGCTCATACCCGGAGCAGAGTTCAGAATCATCACGTACCTTCCATCGGCTGTCACATCAAAGAGGAAGCCCGGGTAAATGTTACTTTCGCCGGTGATCCCTGTATCAGGAAGCCTAAGTTCATCAATCATTGGAGTTTTCGAAAGAATGGTTTCATTGTTTTCAATATCAATGATCATCATCCGCTGTTCCTGTTGCAGTTCTTCAGGAAACTGATCCCATCTTACATCAGTGATGTAATCGTTTTGTCCGATGATGCCATATAGGCGATTGTTGAACTCATGAAGCTCAATGGAGATGTCCCTTAAGATTTCAAAATGTTCCGGTGTGAGCACATCCTCCATTTTCTTATTGTCAAGCACATCTCCATTGCTCAGATCCAAAGACTGATAATAAAGGGCACCTTCTTTTTCATAGAGAAAGTGGACTTCCTCCTCGGTAAAAAGCCAGTCCTTCACATCAAATGCCTTAAAATCAATTTCGGCCGTCCAATCTGCTTCAATTTCGTCCAGCAGTTCAGGGGAATCTTCCTTTCCTTTCTCCCCGTCATCGCCCTCATCCTCTTCTTCGTCCACAGGATCGTCCTGAGCCTCGTCATCCTCCAGGGCTGCACTTTCTCCATTGTCATCGCCCTCAGGGGCCTCTTCGGCTTCCCCACAGGCTCCGGCAACGAGCAATATCGTCAAAATCAATAATAGCATGAACAGTTTTTTAAACATCGAATCCCCCTTTTTGATTGTGCTTGCAATAGAACCTTTACTACGCGAACCCACGCAGGGACGGTTCTTTTGTGAGATTTACAGGGAGACTATTCCATATCCAAACCGGAATAAATCACTTCTCCCTCTTTGGTGAAGTACAGCCATAAGTCTCCCCGATAGATCTCTTCCTCGGGAAAGTAATGAATCCTGGGAGGATCGGCAATACTTTTCTCCCATCGGAAGATGACCTCTCCCTCGGGATTCAGGATGTGATGCTCGGTTTCAGTGGAAACAGTGGCAAGTCCGTACCGGAACTCCTGGGCATACTCATACACCGGATCAATGACCCATTCATGGTTTTCATCCTTATAGCCGTAGGTTCCGTTCTTCTCCATTCTTCTCCGGTCATCGAAGAGATAGGGGATGTCTTCCTCTTCCTCCCCCGGCTCCACAATCCAGCGGTTGTTTCCGAAGTCGTAGAGGCCCGTCTCTCCGTTTTTCGTCATTCGTCCCTGGGCCACATCATCGTCCTGGCTGTTGATACGGAGCATATTTCCCAGCTCTCCCGCATCATCAAAGATGTACTCCGTGGTGACCTCTCCGGTATCACCATCCAAAGCACCCCATTGTCCGTCCTTTTTCACTGCGATATAGCGATCGGCGACACCATAGGCCTGGTGTCTGTAATGTTTTTGGATCCAGTCCGCAGATATTTCATCAAATTTCGGCTCCACCAGCCAGGTGTTCTCCTCGGAGTAATGGAACAGACCAAACAGTCCGTCCTTTTCCAGAAAAGCCACTTCTCCCGGCTGGATCTGATCATATCGAGGCTCCAGAAGCACTTCCCCGGGAATCTCCTCATGGGCGGTCTGTTCAACCCGTCGAAGTCCATAGACACCGTCTTCTTCAAAGGCCTGAAGGGTGTAATAGGGTTCATCATCTCCCCCGACTTCTCCCGCATTATCTCGACGGCGGTCTGCCAGCACCTGCTCCGCTTCTTCTCCAAGGTACAGTTCTCCATCGGTATGCAGGAGAAGCCGGACATGCTCCCGATCCTCAATATCCTCTCCATTAAGCGTTGCGTCGGAGGGCAGACTGATATTGGTAGGGTAGGGCAGATTGATTCTAGATCCACGGTATAGATGCTCTTCGAAGGTGCCAAAGATGTCTTCCACGGGGTCAATAAACACGCCTCCATCTTCATTGATCACCCCGAATTTTTCCATGTCCGGATCACTGACCGGAAACAGATTGAGGGAGAATTGCTCCCTGTGATGGATCCCCTGCAAATCCACCTGGAAACGGCTTTGCAGATCCCCTAACCGGCTACCTTCCAGATCCCTCTTTTCCCCTTCCAGGACCTCATCCTCCAGGGACCAGTGAAGAAATGACAGGTAAGCAGGGCCATCGGCTTGAATGGTGATAGCCGATTCCTCTTCCTCCTGTTCTCCCGTGATGGTGATGAACTCTCCCGACTCCTCCAGATGAAACCCTTGGAACCGTTGGCTGAAAAACTCGGGGATATACTCCGGATATTCAAAAAACTGCAGGTAATCCTTCCCGGCGTTCACAAGAAAAGGCTTTTCCCTGGGATTGAAGTCCTGAGTGATTCTCAGGGAGCCTAGGGTGCCCTCTGTCACGATAAAATTACCAAGATAGGTAGTTTCACGGTCTTCCCTGTACGCCTCGTCCAGAAGCATCTCTTCCATCATTTCCAATGCTTCCGCCTTCTTCTCCTTCCGATTTTCCATAGAACCGTAGTGTTCAATAAGTGCATCCTCAATGTCCTCCATCATCCGGTGGGTATCATAGTGCTCCAGGGAGATCCCGAAACGATGCCTGTCATTCTCTTCAGTGACCTCAACCAGATACTCCTCACTCAAAAATCGGTCCAAGTAGAGTGTGACCAGTTCTTTCATGGCTTCCGACTCCTGTTTAAGGGATTCCAGATCCTCTTCACTGACAGGATATTCTGCAATCCTGCCCAGACCGGAGGAGAAGATTTTTGCCGGGGACTCCGCAGGCATGGTCAGTAGAAAATCCTCTTCGTTTTGAAGAACCCACTTTCCTTCGCTGTCCTGTTGAAACCGGGCGGTTACCTCAAAGGTTCTAGGGGCCATGTTCAGCCGGCGTTCCAGAAGCTCCTGATAAAGAGCCTCATATTGCTTTTCCTCATCTCCGAGAAGATTCTCTTCCAGAATTCCCTCCACATATTTCTCAAGCAGTTTGGGCAGATCGATGATCCCGAGATGAACCTGGGCTTCCAGTGTCTCTTCTTCTACTTCCTCCACTTGGGACAACTCAAGGATCTCCAGGCTGTTCATCTCCTCATCCCAGGAAATCACCCTGTTTTCTTCCAGCATCTCCTCAAGATGAATCTCCATCACTCCGTGGAGTTCCTCTCTTTCCTGATTTTCCAGACTGTCCCGGCTATTCATTATCACTACAGCCACCACCAAAAGAAGAGCCAGAGGAATAATCAGCAACCACTTTTTTCCTTGCTTTAATCCATTATAGATAAATAAAACCTCCCTATTTCCATTTTTTCATACCTCACCCGTGGACGGTTTAGAGTGACCCCCTGTGAGTATTCTCATGCGGGGACGGTTCTTTTGTTCTCATGCGGGGACGGTTCTTTTGTGAGTTTTTCAAGCAATAACAACATTTCTTTGGTTCATCCCATAACTTTGTTTAAATAATGGAATACAAAATGAAAATCTGCTATAAATTAGAGAAAACATTTTCTGAACTATATCCAAATATGCTTGCCTGCTTCATTGCTATATAATACGAAGAATGATACATTAGCTGCTCTACACATTTATATTGCTGCCTCACAAAAGAACCATCCCGTTGTGAGCTTAATATTTCTCTCTAACTACTTCTATTTCGACCTTCAAAATTCCTTCCTATGTAAGCTTGTTCTTTTCTCCAAAAGCAAAAAACCTGCCGTAACCGTCACAACAGGTTTAACCTATTATTATATGGGAAACCTACGAAAACCCTTATTACACCTTACAACACCCCGAAGACTATACCGTTCAGGAAGAAGATATGGAGATAATGATCAGCATCCTATCCATGAACTTTACCATTTTACAGCTCCTTCGGATTAAATCCTTCAAAGACTACATTCGTGATTTTTTCCATAGCCGATGTGTAGTCCTCAGGATTTCTTGCCGTATGACCCAGGATGATGCCTTTTTTCTTTTGGATTTTCTTCGGAAGTCGGGATAAATAATTGATATCATAGTTGATAAAATGGGGGCTGCTAACGTAGTTTAACAGTAAATGATTCAATAAGAACTTCTTATACAGGGATAACTCCGGTGTTTTAAAAGCTCCGGATATTTGACCGCGGAGAACCTTCGGGGAATGGTCCTTAAACCATCCGATGGAATAGGGATTAAAGGACTGCACGGCAAATTGTCCCTTGTACTGACGAAGCAGCTGATCGGTTTTTCGCTCCAAGCGCCCGACTCTTCTCCGGTTTTTAATTTCGATCAGCAATGGAACACGCCCGTCCACATATTCCAATAATTCACGTAACAAAGGGATTTTCTCTTTGGAATCCAATAGCATCAGGGAGCGGATTTTATCTGTGGTACAGTCCGCTATTTTTCCGGAAGAGCCCGTCATTCTTTTCAAGTCCCAGTCGTGAAAGACCACAACCTGCTGATCTTTCGTTAGATGAATATCCAGTTCGATGGCAAAACCCTTTTTAAGTGCATTAGCAAAAGCCGCCATGGAGTTTTCCGGGGCGTCCTTGGAATTGTGATAGCCTCTATGGGCAATGTAACTGTCTTTCAGCCAGTTTGTTTTTTCTGTGATCTCTTTTTCTGATATATCCTTTTCAGTCATAATCTCCTCCTGTATGGGACCTCACAAAACTACCGGCCCTCAACTCACGCAGGGACGCTTCTTTTGTGAGTTTTTAAACAATAACATCATTTATTCGGTGCATCAGACAACTTTATTTTAGATGAAGGAATACGACATAAAAATTCGTAATAAATTACGAAAAACCATTTTTCGCACTTTGCCCAATTATTCTTGCAGGCTTCAGTACTCTTATAACATGGGAGAAAACAGTTAAAAAAGTCACTCTACTCCGTCCCATTGTGAGCACTTAAGATTCAACTTTATTAATCTACTATTGAAAGAATTTGGTTGATAGTTAATACAGTAAAAGTAAATAAGTATAATACTGTATGAACTATATGATAAGTATCCGGCACTAACCTTTTTTTTGATTCAGGTATAATTCTGTGAGTTCCTTCAAAATATTTGTTGTACCCTTCAATCTTTTTTTCACTTGCTCCAAACCAATATAGCTTCCAATGGAAATGATAGAGTCCAAATAGCACCAATCCAAAGAGAACAAGAAGAATTATTTGTACATATGGTATATTCAAATAATACAAAACCATTAATACAGTTAACAATGACCATCCAATAGTATCTGGACTTATTAATTCGGGTCTATCCACATAACCTTTTACACCAATAACATCAAGGGTTTGATGTATATATAATAATGTAATTGCAATAAATTCTATATCCATTCATTGCCACCTCCATATATTCTAGAATATTTTAAAACACCTCACGCGGGGATGGTTCTGTTGTGAGGTTTTCAAATAATAACTGTATCCATCCCTCTATAAACATAAAAAGAATCAAATCAATTAGATGCTCTACACATTTGTTTTACTACCTCACAAAACCACCGTCCCCTTGTGAGATACGTATTTATCGATCATTTTTAGCTCCTTTCAGCGATCATTTTTGATTCTTTTTATCTTGCTACACGTTTATATTACTACCTCACAAAACCACCGTCCCCTTGTGAGTCAATGATTTTACTTTTAAAAAAGGAGGAAAAGCAAATGAAAGAAAGAACCCTTCTGTTGTTATTCGCCCTAGGATTGCTATTGGTAATGCAAATCGGGTGTGATTTTACCAAACAATCCATGGATCTAGAAAAGGAGATAGCCGAAGCAATTCAGGAAAGGACGGAGGAATTAGCCGGGAATAGACAATTGGAAGAAATACACTATATTACAATAGTAGAAGACGGAGCTTTTGTATTTTATCAAGAGGAGAAGACTTTGCATTACGGTTTCTTGAGGAACTACGTGGAAGATTGGAAATGGGTATTCGGAGGCGGCGGTGTTGAATTAATTGGGAAGGATAATCAAATGAAAGCAGAATCTGAACAGGCAATGACCCATTCCAAGGTGCATTATGAGGATTATCCCGTCCACCAAATGATTTACGGGGTGGTAAATGATCCGGGGATTGTAAAAATTGAAAAGGAAGTGGACGAAGGGTATCAACAGGCCAACATTAGTAGACTGGATAATGGTTTAACCTTATGGTATATGTTTATAGAGGATGAGGACAGGGAATTAGGCAGAACTATTGGTAAATCCAGGGATGGAGAAGTTATATATGAAAGGTGAAGTCTCTAAAGCATGTTTGGTTAGCTTCTGATAGCCTGGCACCAAGGAAAGTTTTTATCTTTCACAGGAAAATTATTGATAATCCAGTATTTCTATGGTAGGGTGAAAAAAAGCATGAAAATTCTATCGATTCAAAACATCTAAAGGGGGCTAAACGTGGATAAAAAATGGATGACCATCCCGCTGTTGATTTTTTTATTGTTGATTACCCAAGGGTGTACCGAGGAAAACGGTGAGAACGGTGAGTATGCTGAGAACGGAGAAGAAGCAGAAGCAGAGGATGACATCATGTATAGGGTGGAGATTGATGAGGACTTTAAGCAACTCCTTGAGACTTATCCCGAGGAAGAGGTAAAGGAAGGTACGCAAGTACGCTTTGCTCTGAAGGAGGATTATGAACAGATTTTTGAAGGATGGATCGTTAACGGGGAGGACCGGGGACAGGGAATGGAAATTCCCTATACCGTGGAGGAGGATCTTGTGGTTGAAGGAGCCTATGAACCCTTCCTTCATATAGAGGATTTACCCTCCTATGAACAGGCCTGGGGACCGGAAGATGAAGGTTATGATCAGGGAAGGAAAATTTTTGGCGGTTATCACTATCAGCCGCCTATTCTTCAGGAGTATAAAGAAACTCTGGATAAAGAAGTTTTACTAGAGCATTTTACCTTTGATGAAACGGAGTATATCCTTGCAAAGGAGAAAAACCCTGGAGATGGCGGAAACTGGATCCGAAGGGTGGAGCTTGTGGAAGTGGTATCCCGGGAAGAACAGGACTTCCGCGTTATTCACTCCGCTGAACTAAGCGATTTCGGCAGAAGAGGCAACAACCCGGATCTCACGGCGGAGGTTTCAAACAACCATCGCTATTTATACATCACCATTGATTACCTTAGCTTCATTGCCGAAGGGTATCCTCCGAATGAACAGGGAGAGCCCTTCGTACCGGAGGAAAACTTTCTACAGGTGTTTGATCTTAAAGAGGGGGAAATAGTGGCGAATCATCAGGACCTTCTGGATCAACCCCTGTCCACCTACAATCTGGTTCCCTTAGGGGAGGAGGAAATGATTCTGGCCTCGGACAACAAGGGTTGGTGGCGAATAAATCCCGAAGAGAACAAAGGAACCAAGCTTGAAATCGGAGGGCCCTACCGGCATACGGAGGAAAAAGTGATTCCTTTAGAAACTTTAGGTGGAGGCCGTATGTTTGGAGATTCGCTATTTCTATCATTCAGCAGTGAAAATATTCCAATGTGCGGTGGATATTCAAATTTTCATGATCTTTGGCATGTAACCGATCAAGGCCTGGAATTACTGGCAACTACCGGAGAGATGATTGTGCTGGAATACGATGATGAACGGGAGGAACTTAGGGTGATCGGGGGAACACAAGAGGAACCGGAAGTCATCATCTACGAGGTGAATGAGCCCGTAGGAGACCAGGGAGATCCTGTTACAAAGATTAAAGATCTTGATAAAATTGATTTTTTTGAGAGAAAGAAAACCTTTGAAAAAGATGACCCTCTAGTAGGGTTTGACGAAGGCGGTTTCTCTTTTACCGCTGTAGAGTTTTTTCCCTCTGAGGGATATGGTATGATCCTGACACCAAGCCATTATTTAGGACGTAGCAACTATGTGTATACCGTCAGAAATGAAGAAGGGGAGTGGGAAAGACTTCATTTGCCAGGCATGGAAAATGCAGCCAAAGAAGGGGATCGGGTCTATCTCAAAACGGAAGAGGGAATATTTCAGTTTGACCGGACAGAACTGATTGAGTTTTTTCATGAAGCCTTGGGCATGGAAGTTGAGAAAAACGATAGTGCCTCAGGGAAGGATACGTAATGGGCTCGGGGAATGACAGGCCTTTGATTTAAACAGCGGGGAGGGTCAGTATCGATCCGGCTTCATGAGTTTGACAGAGAGGTTTTCGGTGTTACTGCTTTGCACCAGAGAATGCCCCATGCAGAGCTGGAACTCTATGGAGAAGACCAATTAAGGATTTTCAACATCTTGGATATGGCATCCTGTCCGGAGTAAATCTTAATCAGTCGAGTCAATTCGATAAAGTTTTTTACTATGTCAATATAAATGCTGCAGAGGAGGAAGTCCTCAAACCTCACGCGGGGACGGTTCTGTTGTGAGGTTTTCAAATAATAACTGTATCCATCCCTCTATAAACATAAAAAGAATTAAATTAATTAGATGCTCTACACGTTTGTTTTACTACCTCACAAAACCACCGTCCCCTTGTGAGATTAAAATAAATTCCTCGTTAACACGTATTTACCCCCGGAAGCTTTTCTTTAACAGACACGCCTCGGTGTCGCTGTTCATTTTTTCGACTCTTTCCGGTCTCCAGTAACGGCTGATACATCATAATTGCATGATTTTCCGTAACATACTCATCGTCAATTATTTCTCCCTCCAGATTGTAGACTTTTCGGTGTATCAGGTTGTTTCTGAGGTATCCTCCCCAGTATTCATGGGTGATCCAGTGTTCCTTTTCATAAACTTCATAGGTCAGCTCATGAGGTTCTTCTCCCCGCCATGCGCCGATCAGATGGGTATCCCCCACATCCAGACAAAGCTGCATTGGAACCTCGGTTTCATTTTTAATCTGCAGATCCACGTAATTATATACACAGGTGGCACCACTGCCAAAGGGCTGCTTTCTTTTTACATCCGGGAACACATCATAGCTGTGGCGATTTCGCTCCGTGACGGTAAGGGGGGTGTGAAGGGTCATCCAGTAAATCAGATTGGAAAGCTGGCAAAGCCCTCCTCCGATGTTGGCAATGAATTTTCCGTGGGATAGCTGCATTCCCTCGACATACCCTTTTTTTGCAGTAGGATTCCCGATTCTCTTCCAATAGGACAGCGTCTCTCCCGGATAGAGGACCAGACCGTTTAGGGTTTTTATGGCAATGTTGAGATTGATCACCTTATTCTCCTGAAGCCACATATCCACATTTTTCAGTTTGCGGTAGAGAGGGGTTTTATGACTGAAATACAGATGGGATCGGATTGCTTTTTCTTGACGATCGGCATATTTCTCCTTCGATAACCTCCACTGCATATGCTTTCTGAGGGTATAATAGTTTTTCCCTAGAAAGAGCCTGAGCTTGCTTCGCTTAATCGGTTGCAATGCGCATCCTCCTTATCTCCTTACTGAGTATTATGATCACTTTTTTCAAACTTTCGGTCTTCGGTAGCCTCATCGCTTAGCAAGCATTCCGGTTATGAGGGCTTTAAATGAAAAATGGGGTTGCAGCAAAACTTCTCCGTTTTTGCATAACAGCCGATACCCCTCTTTTGTTTTTCGTATATCACCGGGTTGTCGTCGTCTTGCATCCGATGTTGCTTTTCCCGACGGGGTTTTCATTTTCTTGTAATCCTGTACTTCCCAAATACCTCCCCAAAACGGAGGATCCAGCTCCATGGCATCCGTCCCCCGAAGAAAATGGTATACCCGCTCTACCTCCCAGATATTCCAGTCGATAAATTTTTCTCCCCGCTGAATACAGCGACCTTTAAAGAGGTTTTCAGGTTCTTTTGGAATGATATTTCCCTCGTTTGCTTCGATCCCTCCGGTTTGTTCGATCTCTTCTACAGTCTCCATCAGGAGTTTTGTAGTGTGCTTAGTAATCCGTTGTAGCAACTGGTTTTCCCGCAAACCCAACTCAATGGGAAACTTCTCCTGAAGTAAGATCTCCCCCTGATCCTCCTTCTCGCTCATTCGGTGGATCGTTACGCCGCCCTCTTTTTCCATGTTGTAGTACTGCCAGAACCAAGGAATCGCTCCTTGGTAATTCGGGAGATACGATCCGTGGGCATTGATTCCGCCGTGCTTTGGAATTTCAATAATGTTGAGGGGGATCCGTTCTCCGAAATTGGATACACAAATTAGATCCGGCTGAAGGTTTTTTATCTTTTCTTCAAATTCCCCGGAGGTTATGGGACAGGAATGGGTGTTTATGTGGGGGATTTTTCTATTTTTCGCAAAACTTCTAAGGGTTTTAACTTCTCCTCGAAGCCCTTTCCCATAATGGTAGATTTGCCGTAGGATCTTTTTGACAGTGTCCTCCTTAGGACTCCATTCCACGACGCCAAGGATTTGGTGCTTCCGGTCCAAGGCGTAAAGAGGTTTTATGGATTTTGGATGATTGGTGCCGAAAAAGAGAATATTTAAAGCCATGTGTTCACCTCTTGGTTTTATCAGACAGGTCTCCATTTGTTTATCTCCAACGATAATTGACATTATTGTTCTAAAGCATCAAAAAACTCTTCAAGATTAAATGCCTGCATTTGGTTATCTAACAATACGATAAGTTGATTATCCGTGGTGAGAATTAGTTCTGCGCCGTCGATTTCAACGATTTTTTCTTCTTCCTCGTCATTTCGATAGGCGTAGAAGAAAGGAGATTTCATTCCTCCTACCCGTTCCAGTGTTCTTCCTATCAAAATTCCGTAATCTAGATGAGAAAAATCTTGGAGTGGGAAAGAATAACCAACATCATTGTCCGAGAGACTTAAATGCTTTTTCCCTTCTTGATAGGTGCCGACTGAAAATTCCATTACATCAACAATCTCGAAGCCTTTCAGGTCTTCCAAACTTTCCACCCGTTCATCCCCTTCATTCTCCAGTACTTTTTCCTGATCAATGGTAAGTCGGTAGATTCTTTCCACATATTCCTCGTTTTCTGCGTCCGCTTCTCTTTCTTCTTCACTTTGTTGTGCAGCTTTGTTTATTATGATCTCCCCGTTGTGTTTATTATAGTGAAAAGACTTCCGTCCCCATTTAAGCCCAAGATTTCCTAAATGCTCGAGTTCCTGACCATCAAAGTTATAAAGGTAACCAGGCTCTGGCATTTCGCACATCTTCCCGATCTCTTGAAGATTGGCTAAAAACAGACTCTCTCCGAACAGGGTGCCTTTTCGGTACTCTTCAATCCCCGAGAATTCCGATTCGATCCTTTGATAAGTACCTCCTTCTTCGGTTTTTCGGACCAGTCGGTTTTCAACATCTAAGGTCAACCACCCTTCTTCTTCCGTAAAGATAAGGTTTATTCCATTCGCCAGGCCTTCCACATCATAGGGAACAAGGGCTTCAATTTCCTCATCGTACGGAATTTCCATAATCCGCTGTTCTTCTATATCATAAACCCATAAGGGTACATCTTTAATTTGATTTAGAAATACTTGATTCTCCTCTTCAATATCCTCTTTTTTCTGATTTTTAAAGTTCATAAGATAATTATCCCAACCGCTCATACCCGGAAAAGAATGAAGGATCATCAAATAACGTCCGTCTGCCGTAACATCGTAAATAAAACCCGGCAAATACGTTCCTTCTCTTTTGGGAAAGGTAAAGTTTTCGATCACCGGTGATTTAGAGAGAAGTACTTCATCCTCTTCAAGATCGATCAATAACATTTTCTGTTCTTCCTGCTCTTCTTCAGAGATTCTACGGTTTTCTCCAATAAGGGCATAAATATGGTCGTTATAATCATGAAGCTTAATGGTTGTATCGCTAGAACGATCAAAAATCATCTGCGATGAAGCTTCTTCGACCTTTTTCTGCGTGATTTCCTGTCCATTTTCCAGATCAAAAGATTGATAGTAAAGGGCTTCGTCTTTTCTATAGAGAAAATGAATTTCTTCCTCTGTTATCAATTGGTCATATAGACCATCAGCTCGAAAGTCAATTTCTCCTTCCCATTCGGATTTCATATCTTCCCAATCGTATTTTGCAATACTGGACTTCTCTTCTTCGTCATCCGGTGCAGGAGCTTCTTCATCATTTTCTTCCGAGGGCTCTTCTGCCTCCGGTTTCTCTGCCTCAGGCTCTTCTTGTTCCGGATTTTCTTCTTCCTCAAGCTCCTCATTTTCTGTAAGATCTTCTTCTTCCGGTTCTTCCTCCTCGGTGCACCCTCCAATAATAAAAATCAGCATCAGAATTAGAACCAGGTAAAACACTTTTTTAAACATACAGACCTCCTTAAATATTTTGTCATCCTTTTGCCCTATGATATCATAGAAAACCTTGAAATTTCAAGATTTTCTGTCGACAAAGTTCGACATGGATTGTTACGGAGTCTTCAGGTTATAATATGCCTCATCACATATCACTGCAAGCTCTCCCGGTTCGCCGGGGACTTTCCCCAAAACAGTACTGTGACTAAAAGAAGGAGGCAGTCGATAACTCTTTTCCTTACTCAGCTCCTGGTCAAATACCTGAACTTCAGCGCCATCCTCAAATGTCGTAAAAAGAAGAAAAACGTGACCGGATTCGCTGATGAAATGGTCTTGAAACTGTGAAGTCCCACGAGTCTTTTCAATCTCTATTTCTTCGCCGTTAAATAACTGTAGCTCGGTTTTTTCAAAAATCCCGGATTCATAAGATAAGAGTAAATGATCCTCCTTTAGAACCGTTATATTCTCTAACTCTTCTCCATCTATGCCTTCATAAAAGGTTTCGACTTCCGCTTCATCCCCTAAGGTGATTTTCATTATTTTTTCATCATGGTAGTAGTAGATATAGGTGGACTCTTCGTCCCTATATGTCTCATAATGAACACCTTGCTTACCTCTGTCGCTCTCTTCCCTTGGTATTCCCGGTAGATCTTTCGATGGTATGATCAGCTTTTCTATGTCTTCCGCCACAGAATAAGAAAATAGCCCATCTTCGAGAACATAATATATTACTTCATTGCTTTCTGACCAAAGAGGTTTTATGGAGAAAAACCCTTCGCTGATGTTCAATTCCTTAGGCTCAACAGGGATTTCAAAGTTTGTAACAAATACTCCTGAGATGCTTTCCGGCCCTTCATGCTGTCCTTCTTCTTCATACATGGAAACGCTATAAAGAATACGTTTCCCGTCCAGTGATACTTCTTTGTAATTAATGGAACTGATGAATAAGTCATCATCCACCGGGTGATTTTCCAGTCGATCCCCGCGATAATCTTCAGGATCTGACCAAGCATCCTTGAGTAAAGAACCATACCAATACATTGGTTGCTTAGACCCGCTGCTGCTATCCATCTCATCATATGCTTTTTTCCATGCTTCAAACTCTGATATGATATGGACTGTTCCAGGTGCTGTCGGCATTTCCGTTAAAACATAATCTCGATCCCCCGAGAGTATGAGACGTTCTTCTATTTCATAGGGTTCCACGGTTATTTTCTGAAGCTCTTGGGATGTCACTTCAACTATAGCACTATTCCCTGTGGCATCTTCGGACTCGGTTTTTTCAAGTTCTTTTACATCATCCTTCGATTCCTTTTCACTTTCCTTTTCATCGTCTCTTTCAACCTCCCCTTCCATCACCACTTCTTCTTCATTGTCATCTTCGCCCTCAGATGCTAAGTCTTCTTCCTGATTACATCCGACCATGATCAAGCCGATTATAGCTATGAAGATCAGTGTCCATAAAGTTCTTCCTATCCCTTTTCCCTGATACATTAATTTACCTCCTTTGAGTTTTAATTTCCCCTTTCACTTCCTTTGTATCTTATTTCTAGTGATTTTCATCTCTTAAAACCATCTGCTTTCTTTTCAAAAGGGGTTTCTACTAAGGACACAATTCAGCAGTACGATTCGTTGCAAATTTTTTAATTATTGAAATTTTAAATCCTATATGCTAGTGTTTTTAGGTAAGTTATTTTTTTATGCAACGAAAAAGTTTATTGCAACGAATCAAGTTCATCGATTGTATCTTATATGAACCCTGATTTTTTAAAATCCTGAAAGGGAGGTGTCCGGTTTGCACGCTATGGCCAAGGAAGAATTCGAAGCACTGTATCACCGAAATGCGGATCACGTGTATCGTGTATGCTATATGTTTATGAAAAACCCTTCTGAAGCCGAAGATTCCCTACAGGATACCTTTCTTCGAGCAATGGAAAAAGCCCCACCCTTTAAAGGGGAAGACCATGAAAAGGGATGGTTTATTGTGACCGCATCAAATATTTGTAAAAATAAGTTGAAATATTGGTTCAGAAAAAAAAGGACAGGAGACAACGACCGATTGGAACAAATCAAACACCAGGATCGATATGAATTTGAGGTGTTCGATGAAATTCTGAATCTGCCGGTGAAATACAAGACTCCGATTTATCTTTATTATTATGAGGGTTATTCTTCGGTTGAAATTGCGAAACTGCAAGAAACGAAGGAAACCACTGTCCGTTCACAGTTGGCAAGAGGTCGAAAAATGCTAAAGAAAACACTGGGAGGTGAAGAGTGTGAAAAATAATGACTTTCGCAAGGCTTTCACCGCCGTAGAATTGAGTGATGAAAAAAAAGAACGAATCCTTCAGGAAATTTATCGAAAAAAGAAACTGCAGAAACGAAAGCAGCTGATGGCAATTGCAGCAGGAATCCTTGTATTACTCACATCTTTTCTTCTTTTGCAGGACTTTCTTAATTGGGGCGGCCAGGATTCGCGTCAAGGTGAAGAGGAAAATGGTGATGCGATTGTGGAGGATGAGCCTGATCAAGAAAAGGATGAAGAGATCGTTGAGGAGGATCCAAAGGACGATCCGGAAGACGAAGATATCGTTGAAGATCCCTCGGAAGATGAGGATTATATTTCCTTTGAAATTCCACCGCATCCCGGAGGAATGGGAGATGAACTCTATCTAGTTGATAATTTGTCGGAATTGGATGCGGAGTTGGAAAACGCACCGAACAGGGGTATTGATTTAGGCATATTACAAGAATTTGGCGTTGATTCCCTGCCGGTATTTATCAATCCCGTAACTCCCGGTATGCATATTCCCGAACAACTTGAAGAATTCAAAGATATTGTACGAGAAGCTGCGGGAAAAATGGGACAGGAAATTATTGAAGAGGATGAGCATGGTGTAACTTTAGAAAATGGAATGCGTCTATATGTAAGAATTGATTTATCAATAGATATCTCCATCGATGAACATCCTGATGAAATTACTAAAGAGACCCTTGAAGGGAAATCCATAGAAGAAACTTTGGAAGTCTATCAAGAGCACTTTTTCCCTATGGTTGCGGATCTGCTATCCTATCAGGATCCTAAACGCAGTCTAAGGCATAGTCTTTTTGAAGAAAACTTATTTCATTCCATTATCAAATACGTTGAAGCTACAGAAAATCCAGTAGATCAGTTTTTCCAATCTCAATTAAACCGGGCGGAATTTCGTTATGCCATGAGAGATTATACAGAGGGCGACCTTTTAGAGCCGCCACGGATCAGCATCCCTTACTATCACTTGGAACCCTTTGAGGTATTGGGTGATATTCCCCTCAGATCCATAGAAAACATAGTTGAGGAAGAAAAGGGTCAAAAATTTTTTGGACAGGAGCTGAAGATTGAAAACATTGTCAAGGCCGAGGTTTTTTACTACACTTTCCTAACAGGATCCTATCTTCCGCCGGTCTACAAACTCTACGTGCAGATTGAAAATCCCGAGGGAATTGTTGAACTAGACCACGAAGATCAAATGTTGATTATACCTTTTGAGGTGTTGGCTGTACCTAGTGAGTATGAACGTGAGCCATAAACATTATAGAACACACCAAACAAAGATAGTAAAAAACGCTCCCCTATCAAATTTAAGGTAGGGGAGCATTCTGTTTATCTTATAAAAAGTGATAATCTGCCAAAATAATATTTTATTCTTCAGGATTTTCCACAACTCCTATGAACAAAAGGGTTCCATCCCCTGACTTAATCCCGTAAAGAAATGGACGGTCAAGGATCATCTCTGCCTGATCTTCCGGTAATCCTGAGCCCGCAGCCATAATCTGGGTGAAAGAGGATGCCGTTACCCCTTCTTCATCGATGGCGATATGGGTTTCCTGCTTCACTTCGGAAATAAACGCAAAATGATCTGTCATTCCAGTAAAGTCCGCCTCCTCCGAAAAGGCCTTATTGACCCCGAGGGTATTCATTGCTTCCGTAAGGTCAAAGGAGCTATTAAAGCTAAACTTCGGCACTTTCCACTCTACTTCACCAAAATACCCCTTTCCCCCTTCGAAGGCTTCTTTCAGGGAATCCGGCGAGGCAAAGAATTCCTGAGGTGTAACGCCTTCATCGGGAAGAACAAATACCATTCTTCCTCCGTTTTTTAGACTCCTAGCTGCACGGGTAAACCCTTCTCCTCTTGAAAAACTAATGGAAGAGTAAGTCTGATTCATAAAATCCGTAGTCACTTCACTACCATCGGAAAGGGTGAAAGTATCCTCTTCCGTTTGATTACTATTAAAACGATCCACCCATTGGTCATAAAAGTATATGGTATTGATAATGGATAGAATCTGTTCCGGATCAACTTCAAAGCTTGGGGACAAGGTTCCTTTTGTTTTCGATGCCACCCATTCTCCCATTATCTTTCCCGCTTCTCTCTTTGAAAAATCTACCAGAAAGGTTTCGGTATAAAAGTTTTCAACGGCGTTGTCTATGAAATCCTGATGAAATTCCACGGGCTGATCCATCACATATTCGTCCATCCAATAGGAGTTGGCAATTTTTAGCTGTCCGATTTCATTATCCTTATAAAGACGGCGGTAATAATTCCCCGATTGTTCCGAAAGGATTTCCACGTCATCCACCCCAAGTAGATTCAATAACTCCCCCCTGGTCTCATCCTTTGCCCCTGTGGTTGCCAGTGCTAACGCGAAATACAAGGAAGCGGGAGAATAGTTACTGTTCCCGTCGGCGCTTTTTAGTATTTCAGTAGCTGTCCTATAGGAAAACCCCTGTATTGCATGGATAAATTCTTCATCCAAAGGGTTTTCATCCCACAACTTAACACGGGCATTATGATTTTCAAAAGCATAGGCTTTAGGGTAAACGACTTCCATAATACTTTCCGGATCCTCTCCCTGAGCCGGAGCAAAATACTTCAGCCCTCCACCTAAGAGTATAACCAGCGATAGAGCCACAACAATCTTTAAATATAGCTTTTTCCCTTTCATCTGCCAAAACCTCCTATTCCTAATTTTTTCCTCTATAATAAGACGATTGGCAGTAAATTTTTGTTCCCCCCACACAACCTCCTCCGTCCCCTTTGGTTTATTTGATATCCAAGATATCTTTTGCCAGATCTTTTTTTGCGGCGATGTCAGATTGTCTGCTGATCATGATTCGCTGGGCTTGAGGAGATCCTGCACCGTGCATGGATTCCGTTCGGTAGCCCACCGCTGCGGTTCCAAGACCTCACGCGGGGACGGTTCTGTTGTTTGATTTTCAAACGATAACAGCATTTCTTTGGTTCATCCCATAAATTTATTTAAATAATGGAACGCAAAATGAAAATCTGCTATAAATTAGGAAAAGAATTTACTGAATTATGTCCAAATATGCTTGCCTGATTCAGTGCTATATAAATATGAAAAAACGATTCATCAGATGCTCTACACATTTGTATTACTACCTCACAAAAGAACCGTCCCATTGTGAGCATAAAAGGTTAAGAGCGATGCAAAATCATAAAAGAGGACAAAAGATCCGTCCCGCTGTCCTCTCTGTGCTCTCTGTTTGCAGTTAGTCTCTCCTTCTACCCATTATTTCTTGAACCCGTAGGGGATAATCTGTGATGATTCCATCGATATCATATTGTAGGACTTCTTGGATGGACTCTTCCGTGTTTACCGTCCATACAAAGAGGCCTTTTTCCGATCGTCGGGTTCGTTGCACCAGTTCGTCACTGAGCATTCCTTTGTATACCGTCAGATAATCCACTTCTAAAGATCCGATGTCACCCAAGGCAAAATAAAGAATTTGAGCGGTTTTAATTTCAGGGTTTAGTTCCTTTACCTTCTTTAAAAAATCATAATCAAAGGATTGGATATAGGCATACTCCTCCATATCGTTTTCCTCCACCACCTTTACGATTTTTTCCGCGTATAGTTCGGATTCACCGAAGGTTTTAACATCGATATGAATGGTCATCTGTCCGTCTATTAATGTCAGTACCTCATCCAGTGTAGGTAAGTAGGGATCCCCGGCTTCAAAGTTTCGGGGCAGTATCGGCTCCTGCTCCATCAGCTCCTTATATTCGGTATTTCGGATGTTATGGGGAAGTCCGAAGGTTCTTTTCAGTGTAGGGTCGTGGTTTAAAACAATTACTTCATCCTTTGTCATCTGAACATCCATCCCCACCGCGTCCACCTGGGCTTCAAGGGAGCCCCGCACAGCGCTCAGGCTATTTTCAAACTCACCGCTTACAATCCCTCTATGGGAAATCACTTCCACATTTCTACCGGCATAGACCATACCCTGCTGGACGGCACTTCCCATACCGAAGGATCCAAAGACCATGGTCACAAACAAAATCAATACCGTAATCTTTCGCCGTCGCATCAGTCGGAAAAACTTATACTCGAATTTCGCTAACCCCGGAAATTCCTTTCCTTCCAAGGACATTACCGGATAACGGCTGCCGATGCCTTTTTCTTTCCGATACAGTTTCGTAATCACCATAATGTTTATCGGTGTCACCAGGATCGAGACCAAAACCCCCAGCAGTCCGGCACCGCTAAGAAAGAGGTTCTGTAGGTAAACATTTATTTCATCCCCCAGCATTCGTGGTATCCCTGCAACCAATGGTAGAATCACCACCGTAATGGCGAGCAGGCCCATATTTAGCACCAACAGTTTTATAAAGGTTGTGATACTGGCATTTTTGGTAAGTTCCCAACTGCTTTTCATCGACTGAAGGGTGGTTTTTTTCCCCAACACAATTTCATGAATTGTAAAAATCAACCGAATTAATAGATATAGGGCCAATGCCACGAAGCCATAGTAAAGCATTCCAATGATAGGCCCCTCTGTAATCTGGTCCTGCAGGATTCCCGGTAGTTCTATCAGCTCGGAGATTTCCGGCATCACGGGGATTTGTATCAACGGAATCAAAAGCAGAAGAATCAGGGCTAAAGGGATCAGTCCGAAACTGAGAATCCGTCGTAAGGAATAAAACATACGGATCAGTCCATCGGTAATGGAAACCCCTTTCTTTTCTTCCATGGGATAGGTCATCGCCACCAGAGTTCCGATTTCCACCATAATAAAAACCGTTGCAAGACCCATCAATAAAATCAGTCCGATAATCCCCCGAATATCCAGCAGCAACGAAAAAGCCCCTTGGTTAAGGGCCACTCCCCCCCGGGTAAAGAGCAGTACCCGATGCAAAACATAACTCAGGATCGGTATGAAGATGTAACCGCTTATAAAAAGGTAAAAAACACCAAAGGCGGTGAATTCCCGCCAATAGTGTCGATAGTCTTTAATACTCCGTAAGATTTGTTCTTTCACGATGTAATCGAAGCTCCTTTCGTTGTTCTCCTGCCGGCTGTGGCTTTTTCTTTTCCATGCGGCCGATTACGTAAGCGCTCCAGGAAAATTGACTGAGAAAATCAGTTGTGGCAATGGAAAGCACCGTGCTTCCTACCGTCAATACCGTAAGGCTTGCCACCGGTGTTAGATACAAGGTCCTTCCGATCATAAACTCCGTTATTACAAATAGATAAAACATATGCAGCAGATAAATCCCAAAGGAATATCGACTGATGAACTCCGTGAACCTTAGGGAATACTCTTTTTTTCTGGCAAACCGGTACAACATCAGGAACATGGCCGCAGTAAAAAAGATCATATCAAAACGTTTCGAACTGTTCTCCGTCAGCAGGCCACTAAAGTTCATAAGTGCTAAAAAACCTCCGCTAAGGGCCACAAAAGGAATAACCCACCGATCCAGCCGATCCAGTAATGCGTGAAAAGCCTCCTGTTTTCTGCCGAGAACGTAACCACAGGTGAAGTAAAAGATCCATGCCGGAGCGGTTCCCCAGGTAAAGATTGTAACCAGCTCTTCACTGTAAGGGACCCCTGCTTTCTGGATTCCGTGAAAAATGAGATGATAGGCCACATTAATTGTAAGACTTGCCCCTAAAAGGGTTTTCACATTCATATTTTTCAGCCTGCTATGGAGAAAATAGTGCAGCAGATAGAATTGAAAAACCAGGATAATGAAGTATCCGTGGCGATAAAAACCGATCGTAAGGTTTATGGCAAAATTCCTGAAAAACTGAAAAAATCCCGCCAGGTTCATAGTACCTCCACCCTCGTAAGTCATTACAAAGGCATAGAGTACCCCCATGGATACGTAGGGTAGCAAAATGTATTTGATCCGTTTTTTGAAGAATCCCGAAGGAAGCCCCTCTTGATAGGAGTAGGATAGTAAAAATTCCGTTAGAAACACAAAAATCGGTGTTCCGAAGGTGGCAAACAGGCGAAGGGTAAGCAGTGCCGTTTCCATGTTTTCAGTCAGACCTCCGTTGGTCTGGTGTACTTCAATGGCCCGGGTGATTGCATGTACAAACACCACCATAATGATTGCGACGGTTCTTAGGAGATCAAGCTCCTGTATTCGTTTTCGACTCATGAAACCGCTCCTTTTTAATCGGTTTTTAGACAACTTCCTCTTTTCGGACAAACGTTGATATGTGTTTGATCAATAAAATCCAGGGTTTCTTATTCCCAGAGTAAAAAACGCCTTATATCATAAATGCCCAAGGAATTGTAAGCTGTTCCTCGGGCATTTTCATTACTTTCGTGCAAATAATTATAGATACAGTCGTTCAATTTCGCTGTCTTCCATTAACTCTTCGAGATACTCCATTTGCATTTCCTGTTGCTTTTGTTGTTGCAGCTGCTGAGCAATCTGTTCTTCCACTTCTTCAAAGGGCACGTGTTCCTGTCCCTGTTCTTCCCAGCTTTCTTCAAGCTGAGCATAATATGCTTCTTTTTCATCCTCGGTAATTTCAATGCTCTCCATATTTAAATTCTGACTGAATAGATTTTCGATCATCAGATTTTCCCGTATAAATGCCCGTAAGGATTCATCATCCAAGCCTTCGACTTCCATGGCTTCTTCCAGCCCTTCTTCTCCGCCGAACTGCTCGGTTAAATCATCAATATTATCTTCGACGTCTCCATCACTGACATCGATCCCTTGATTCTCGGCTTCCTGCAGCATCACATTCTGACTGATCAACGACTCTATTGCCTGCTGCTGAATTTGCGGGATCATAACAGCACCCTCTTCGCTGTCCAAGTCAATTCCATATTGCTGAGAGGCCGCAAGTTTGTTTCGCTCAAATTCCTCTTCAAACTCGGAAAAAAGTACTTCTTCATCATTTATCCGAACTAAAACATCATCGTCTTCATAGTCATCCGGGTCGATTTCTTCCGTTGCTTCCGGTACCTGTCCTGTAGCTTCTCCATTTTCTTCTGCATTGTCATTGTTGTCTGTATCACCGTTGCCACAAGCCGTCAAAACCAAAAGGCCCATACCCATGATCAGCAATACTGTAATAATTTTTTTCTTCAAAATAAAACCTCCTATAAATTGTCTTCTCTTTTGGGTAAATACCCCCTGTTGCATACTCCTTTCATCCATGAGTTCGGATGTATTTTTCTACAACGACTACACCGTAACAGAAAAATGTTTCATTAGTATTTCACAAGAAAAAAGCACCCCTTTACCGGGTGCTTTTTGCAAATACCTCGTTAACCATTTTATACTTAAATTCTTTCAAAACCTCATGTAGCTCTTCTGCCAATTTTAGAATTTCTTCGGCCACCAGGGCAAAGCCTCGACCTGCCTAATTCCTTTAAAAATCCCACCAAGGAGTGATGGAAAGATCCAAATCCTGAAGGTCCACGGTCTCGCCGATTTGGGGGGCGATGATTGAAACCTCCCGGTCCTCCCCTTCCACAAGGGCTCTTTCAATTAGCTCTGACCAATCGTGTAGTGATAGAGAAAAGGCACCCCAATGCATAAGCATCATTACCTCTCCCCGGGCATCAATATGGGCCTGAACCGCTTCTTCGGGAAACATGTGGGAGTCCGCCCATCGGCGATCGTATTGGCCACCCTCAATTAAAGTCAGATCAAAGGGGCCGTAGGTCTCTCCGATTGCCTGAAAGTGTTGTCCATAGCTTGTGTCGCCGCTAATATAGATATTAGTCTCCTCTCCGGAGATTACCCAGCCGGACCACAGGGTACTGTTTTGATCAAATAAACCTCGGCTGGAGTAATGCCGGGCAGGAACCGCTGCAATATCCACCCCTTGCCATTCTACCTCATCCCACCAGTTCATGGCAGTAATGTTCTCAGGCTCCACTCCCCACTCACTAAGATGGGCATCCACACCCAGGGGCACGAAAAAGTGCTCCGTCTTATCCTTTAAGGCAAGAATCGAGGGATAATCCAAATGATCATAATGATCGTGGGTAATAAACACGGCGTCAATTTGAGGTAAATCTTCAATCACATGGAAGATGTCCTCGGTAAACCTCCGGCTTCCGATAAAGGATACCGGAGATGCCATATCGTCAAACATGGGGTCGATTAATATTTTTTTATTATCAATACTTAATAGGACATTTGAGTGCCCAAACCAGGTAAGGCTATCCACATCACTGTTAATCCCCGCCCAGTCCAAGGGTACCATGGGAACCTTTTGTGAAGGGACACGTTCTCCATCCTGAGTGATCCAGTCCCAAATAAGACTTCCCAGGGAGGTTGGATCCATTCCGTTCCTCACGCGGGGACGGTTCTGTTGTGAGATTTTCATATAATAAAAGCATTTCTTTGGTCCATCGAGCAACATAATTCTAAATAATGAACTCTAAATTGAGACTTCTAATAAATTATGGAAAACCATTTATCGAACTTTCCCTAAATATGATTGTCGGTTTCAATACTCTTATAATCTGAAAAAAATGATCAATTATATGCTCTACACGTTTGTATTGCTACCTCACAACAGAACCGTCCCTCTGTGAAGCTCACCGGGCTGCCCAATCGACGATTATTTTTTGAAGTATTACAACGGATGATCCTGGAACACGAAAGAGATCAAAATAAATTTATGCTGCTATTTATTGATTTAGACGGATTTAAGGAAATTAATGATCAGTATGGTCATGAAGCCGAGGATGAGGTTTTAGTTACCGTTGCAAACCGTTTGTCGGATGATGTTCGAAAATCCGATACCGTTGCTCGAATGGGTGGCGATGAGTTTACCATCATCCTGCGTAATACCGAAGACAAACAAGCGGTCACCGATCTTATTCAAAAAATTCATCGAAATATACAAGAGGTTATGCATATAAAAGGGAATGCCTGTTATGTAAATTCCTCAATCGGTGTTACCACCTATCCCGAAAATGGCACTGATAGCGAAACCTTATTAAGGAATGCGGACTCTGCCATGTACGAAGTGAAAAGAAACGGTAAAGGCGGTTATGATTTTTTTCAATAAGGATTTTTTAGACTTGAGGGCTACTACGAATAATGAAGAATAAGATACAACCAATAAGGAAAATTAACATACAGATATAAAGAACCGCCTGAAGGATTGAAAGATCCCAAGGCGGTTCTTTTATTATGAGCCCTGATTCCTTAACTCTGAAATCGTAACGAAATCGTAACCTTCCCCGTCCAAATAAGCGAGTACTTTTCCCAACCCTTCCGGAGTCCCCGAGTGAATATCATGCATCAGAATTATACTATCTTCCTCTACATCAGATTTTACACTCTCCAATATTTTTTGAGGATCTTTATGTTTCCAATCCAGGGTATCCACCGTCCACAGAATTAAGGGAATCTGCACGGAATTTTCAACCGCTTCGTTAAAAGCTCCGTAGGGAGGTCTTAGGATCTTGGGCTTCCGGCCGATAATCTCTTCAATGGCTAGGCTCGCTTTTCCCACTTCATTTTGAATCGCCTCAGCTCCCATAGCGGTTAAGTCCTTATGATCATAGGTGTGATTGCCGATTTCATGTCCCCGATCAAATACTTCCCGGACCAAGTCCGGATAGAATTCCACTCGATTCCCCAACATAAAAAATGTGGCTTTTGCATCATATCTATCAAGAATTTCAAGTATTTCCGGAGTGTATTGGGAGTGGGGACCGTCGTCAAAAGTCAACGCAACTTTTTTTAAAGGCTCCTCTTTATCCTCTTCCTCTTCATTCCCCACTTCAGAATTTTGATCTTCCTGTTTTTCTTCATCATCGGATTCGGTTACGGACTCGTCCTTCCCATCAACCTTTAGGAAGTCCTGACCCGTTTCTGTCAGTGTCAGATTAATCTCCTCTAAGGGAACGGTTATTTCCGGCATTCCCGCCGCACCTGCCGTTACCTCATATTTATCGAACTTTAGAAGGAGTTCCCGGTCCTTTAGAATGATTTTTCTAAAAAGATCCGGTGAGTTAAGCATTAAGTCCTGCAAATACTCTTTAAAGAAAAAATCTCGGTATTCTTCCGATTCTTGAAATTCCTTAAGAACATAGTTATAAAGCGCTTTGCGATTATTCTGACTGTCCACGATCACCTGCTCCGGATTAAATACTTCTTCTGACTCTAAATTCATATGGTAAATCTGCCCTTCCTGTCGGCCATTGGCCCCACCGACAAAGCTTTGTTCATCAAAGGCGATCCCGTACACTTCATCAGAAACTCGATAAATATCAAAAGATACATTAAATGTAGCCGGTCGTTCCTTTAGGTGCTGCTGATTCTTGTCTACTTCTCGGAAAAATTGTTTTTTTGCCGAATCCACATAGGCTTCAATTTCTTGATTCAGGGATGGCGCCTCAAAAACCGGATAATGAATAGCCATTCGATAGGTTTCCGATTCATCGATCACCGCTTTGATATCAATTCCCGGATAAGCGGATTCACTAATCTTAACATCATCTTCAGAGTCTGCATTGGAATCCCCATTGTTTCCAAATCCATCGTCTCCTAAGATTATTACCGTCATAAACAAAATGGTGATCAAAACCAAACTCCATGCCACTTTTTTTCCTCTCATTTTTCCCCTCCATTCTGTGTGTTTCCTATATAAGGTCATTTGCTTTAGTTTTACTGTCATACTCTTATGACGATGAGATTTGCCGAAGGGTTCCCATTAAAAAAAATTAAAAGGCACTTCATCGATAAGGGGATTTTTCATGATGGCTTTATGCTTAACGTGAAGAACCCGATTTATTCTTGACTCTTTTCACTGAAAGCTTTTCGCTTCATATCTCCCCATTTGTTACCCCTTCTTTTATATTGCCAAAATGCCACAAAGCGCCACCAGGTAGTGAGCTGCCGGTATCCGAAATTTTCCAGAACACTATAGATCACCAGTGTAAAGTATTCGGAAATATTGTTATATTTTTTGAAATTGTATTCATCCAATAAAATTGCACCGATGGATAAAAAAACGCCGTACACAACAGCAAAAGCAAAGAATACCAGGGCAAACTCCAAGCTGATAATCCCATACCAGAAGGAAAGCAGAATAGCTATGTAACCGATGATTTCAATTACCGGCCCCAGCATCTCCACGAAAAAAAAGTAGGGCATTCCCAAAAGACCCACGGTTCCGTACTTCGGATTTAATAGCATGCCTCTATGATTCAGCATAGTGTCCATCAGCCCTTTATGCCATCGTTTACGTTGATTTTTTAATGTTTTCAGTTCTTCCGGCACCTGAGTCCAGCAAACGGGGTCCGGAACAAAGACGATTTCATACTTCTTTTTCTTCTCCTTCATCAGTCGATGAATTTTCACCACCAGTTCCATATCTTCCCCGATGGTTTCTTCCGTATAACCCCCGGCTTCGATCACCACTTTTTTATTAAAAACTCCAAAGGCTCCGGAAACAATCATCAGAGAATTGATCATCCCCCAGCCGATTCTGCCGAATAAAAAAGCTCTTAGGTATTCCACGACTTGAAATCGAACAACGGATTTTTTACCCAGACTGATTTTTTCAATAAATCCTTTACTAATCTTTGCATCATTAACCGGTCGTACAATCCCTCCCGATACCACCACGTCCCGATTTTCCACAAAGGGACGTACTACTTTAACCAAAGAGTTCCGTTCTATAATGGAATCCGCATCGATAGCGGTAATCAAGGGATATTCCGCCACATTTATTCCCGCATTCAGTGCATCGGCCTTCCCTCCGTTTTCTTTGTCCAATACAATAATATTTTCCGAACTTGCGGAGAGGTAAATCCTATTCACTTTTTTCGTAGAAATCTCCTTTTTATAGGGCATATCCACGCGGTGCAGATCAAACTCCTCCATCAATACCTTCAATGTTTCATCCTTCGAACCGTCGTTTATGATAACCAGTTGAAACTCTCCGTATTCCAAACTAAGTAAGGCTTTTATATTATCCACAATGGTTTCCGCCTCGTTAAAACAGGGAACTAATATGGATAAGGGTGGTGTATAGCTCGATGCAATCATATCTTCATAGGACCAGTAACGATTCTTTTTTCGATGGATGTAGATCCCCCGAATGGAAAAAAGAAAAAGAAGGGTATACACCAGGTTTACAAAAATTATATAAAACAAAATAAAGTAATTGAAATGAATAATGCTTTGCACCCAAAAATTATCCGTAAATATTTTCTCCCACCTCCATCAATTCTTTTTCCATATTTTGAACAATCCTGTTTTTAATTGTACCTTCCTCCAAATTATCCAGAAGCCCATGAAAGATCACCTCTTTTTGAATGACTTCCGTAGCTTTATCCGCTGCAAAGCCGTCTTCAGAGTCCATCATCGCCACTAAAATTTTCAACCCTTCTTCCCCTTGCTCCTTAAGAGCATTAGCGGCGTTGGTTCGCACATGCCAATTGGAATCTTTCATTAAACTGCCCAGGATCTCAATCCCGTGGCCATTTTTCACATACTTAAGATACTTGGCTAAAAAAGCCCTTACTTCCCACTGTTCGTCGGTTTTTAATGCGGCGATTTTGTTAAAATAGTCCGCATCTCCGATATCTCCCAAGGCGGCAGCTCCCTTTAAGGCGGCAATTCTGATTTCTTTTAAAGGACTTTCCACCATCTTTTCTATCCTAGGAACACCTTCCATATACTGTCTTTTACCGTAGATTTCCAAGGCCAGAGCATGTAGAAAGGAATCACTCCCTTCCATGATCTCTTCCAATATGTCACGAATGTCTCCCTCAACCAGTTCCACCAGTACCAGGACATTATTCTTCTCCATGGAACGATCTTCTCCTATGGCCTGTAAGATTTCTTTTAAATATTTTCGGTCCTCCAGTTTAATCAAGGCTCTTGCCGTAATGTACAACAGCTCCCGATCCTTAAGCTTTAACTGTTCCAACAGCAAAGGGGCAATTTCCTTCAATCCGAATTCGCCCCCCTGGTAGGTGGCAATTCTTTTTCTCCAGGGATTGCTGCTTTTTAACTTCTTCCTAATCTCTTCAATTTTGTGTTCCCTTCCGATTACCTCCAGGAGCCTTTCTTTTGCCTCTCCGGTTAAAAAGATTCCGTAACTTAAAATCAACTCCTCAAAGACCCTTCGCTCACGTTTCGTTGCAGGGGTCCTTAATCGATTTTGATCTTTATGAGAGATATAATCCGCCAGTTCCTTTTCAAACTCCTTTCGAAGGTTTTCTTTTATTTTTAAGGCACGGATCATATATAGTTTCCTTACCAACAACAAGAAAAACAACAGAAGGTTTAACAGAAGCATAAACAAAAATATAGGCATAATGTAATTTTCTATCATCATACTAACACCCGATTCTCTTTTAATTTATAGAAGCTTCTTAATCTTTTCTTCCAATACTTCCAGGGAAAAAGGCTTTGTGATAAAGTCATTGGCCCCCAGTCGAATATTGCTTAGGATATCCTTTTCCTTATTTTTCGCGGAAATCATGATGATTTTCAAGTCCCTATAATCAGGATCTCCCTTGAGTCTTTTTAAAACTTCGGTTCCCGTTAATTTTGGAAGCATAATGTCCAGCAACACAAGGTCCGGTGGAAATTTCCGAATCATTTCCAGAGCTTCCTCCCCATCCTGGGCATGGGCAATTTCATAGTTTAAATAGGCCAGTCTGGTTTTTATAAGATTTGCTATAAGTAGGGTATCGTCCACAATCAGTATTTTTCTTTTTCGTTGCTCTTTTTTGTTCGGGGCATAAATCGTTTGATTTCTTCCCTTTTCCTTTGCTCGGTATAGGGCCTCGTCCGCCTTTTCCACCAGTTCCCTCATGGATACATTCGGTTCTTTCATCATGGCAATACCGGAGCTAAAGGAAATTTGATACTCTTCTTCCCCCTCCGGGGTAAAAACCTTTTCCTTAACGGATTTTCTGATTCGTTCCACCACAATGTAGGCCTCTTCATTCGTAGTTTCCGGCAGCAGTAATAAAAATTCATCTCCCCCATAGCGAAACACCTGATCATATTCTCGTAAATTTCGGCGGATACATTCCACAAACCCTTTTAATACTTCATCTCCGAAAAGATGGCCGTAGGTATCGTTGGCTTCCTTGAAATGGTCCAGATCCATAAAGGCAATGGAAAAAAATTTTCCCTGACGATGATGCCGCTGTTTTTCCTCTTCAAAACGTTTGGTAAAGTATTTACGACTGAAGGCACCGGTTAATTCGTCGGTGAAAACCTCCGTGTTTTTATTATGTTGCTTTTTCATAATTCCCTCAACTCTGGATAAAAGCTCTGCCGGTTCTATCGGCTTTTCCAGAAAATGATCCACTCCGTCCCTTAAGGCCCGGTAACGGAGCTCTTTGTTTTGAACGCCGGTGAGAAAAACCACGGGAATATGAATTTTCTCCCGGAGAATAAACTCATGGATATCAAAACCGGATTTCCCGGGCATCACCACATCCACAATTACCAAATCAAAGGCTTCCGATTTTAAGGTCTCCATGGCTTCCTCCGGATCCGGGGATACCATCACTTCATAATCGTAATTTCGTAAAATGTTACCGATGAAGTTTAATACGGATACCTCGTCATCAATAAGCAGGATCCTTCCTGTAGCCTGTATGGAAGAAGGTTCCCTATGGGAAAGGCCTCTTTTCATATCTTCTGTTGAGAGTAATTCCCCCGTCTCCGGGGCTACAGAACCCCGAAAATTTTCCTTGGACTCCTTGCCGAATTCCTCCTCCATACGACTTTCCATCAATATCAGGACTTCTCCCAGCCCCCTGATCACGGTTACAATTTCATGGTCCTCCAGAAAACCGGCCTCTTCCTTTTCTTCCAACAGTAACTGAAGTTTTTCCGCGGAGTGGGAAATTTCCTCAAGTTCCAGTGTTCCTGCGGTCCCCTTAACGCTGTGAAAGAAACGATGCACCGCTTCATAGCCGCCTTTTTTTCCCTTTGTGACCAAGTACAATTACTGTCTCGTAACATCAGAGAGCTCGTCAATTTTTTCCGTCAAAAACTGATAACGGCTTTTTCGTAATATGGCCTGCATTTTTTCCTTGTTCATTCTTTTCACATCCTATCTTGAGAGGCGCTTCCCCCTGCTTTAGTTCCTTTTGCTTGTTATTTCCGATTGGTTTACTTTATCCGCTGTTCTTAATCTGATTTCTTCTTACCTTGAATCTCCAGCATAATCCTGAGCAATTCCTCGGCAGAATAAGGTTTTACCAGATAATCGTAGACTTTGCAGTTTTTTATGAGTTCCTCTGATTTTTCCAAAGCGGAGGAGATGATCACGGGAATATCCTTTGTAGCCTTATGTTCATTCAGCTCTTTAATAAGGTCCCAGCCTGTCATATCATCCCCCAGCATCAAATCCACCACCACCGCTGAAAAATTAGTTTCCTTGGCATTTTTCAAAGCACTTTGGGGACGGATATGATGAAAGACTTTAAATCCCCTGGCTTTCAGGGTCTCTGACAACAGAAGGGCTAAACTGATATCATCCTCCACCAGCATCACATTGTCCCCATTTTCATCGGAATTATCTTCGGATTCTTTTTCTAACACTCCGTGATCACCTTCATGATCCTCAATATGGGCAGGCAGGGAAAAGTACACCGTAGTTCCCTGATTTTCAATGGATTCGATCCGGATCCGGCCTCCGTGGGCTTCGATAATTTCTTTGCAAATGGAAAGTCCCAAACCGGTTCCTCCGATTTTTCTGGTTTCACTGTTATCGATTCTTCTAAACTTATCAAAAATATTGGTCAGGGCCTCCGGGGGAATTCCCATCCCCTGATCCTTAATACCAACCACCAGATCATCCTTACGATTTTTCAGAGTAATGGTTACATCCCCTCCTTCCGGAGAGAATTTTATGCTGTTACTGATCAAATTCGTAAACACCTGGTTGATTCGGTCCCTATCCACTTTGGCCTTGGCGAAACGGGCATTATCCACGATGTTTACATTGTGTTTCGATTCGTGTTTAAACTTTTCAATCCCTTCCATGGCAATTTCATTGACGGAGTGCAGTTCCATGGTATATTCCTGTTTCCCCGACTCCATTCTTTGAAGGTCTAAAAAGTCGTTGATCAGATTCGTCAGACGGGTGGCTTCTTTATGAATGGTCTCCAGATATTTCTTTTGTCTTTCCGGCTTCAATTCCTTCATTAACAACATTTCTGAAAAGCCCAGTACACTGGATAGCGGAGTTCGAAGTTCATGGCTGACGGTACTTACCAGTTCCGATTTCATCCGATCCACTTCGTACTCCTTAGTGATGTCTCGATACACAAAAATCGTTCCGATCTTTTGCTCATGCATGAAAACCGGCGAGGCATAAAGTTCCACGAATACCGGCGGTTCCCCTTCCAGGGTAAATCGCAGGTTTTTGGATTTATTAGCGGAAAACTCTATAGATTCCCGGAAAAAATCTTTCAATTTCTCTTTTTCAACAGCTCCTTCGATAAAATCATCAATCCAAATACTTTGTTGCACCCGGAGTTTCCCTTCGTAACCGTTAAGTCTCAATAAATCCGCTAACACGTTATTATACTGCAGCATTTTTCCTTCCAAGGATACCAGTTGCAGCCCCTCATTAACATTTTCTATAATGTTTTCATTTAGATTCTTGGTGTTTTCCACCTGTTCATACATGTCAATCCGACTCAGAGCCACGGCCAGTTGCTTCATCAGTCCGTTAATCTCTTCAATTTCCTCTTCGCTAAAGGGCCGCCCCAGTCTTGTCAGGGCGAAAAAACCTTCCACGGTCCCTTCCGTACTCAGGATACCTGTGTAGAAGTCATAGCAGTCAAAAGCTTCTTCAGCAATTCCCTGCTCTTCCCCATAGGCTTTACGACGGATCACGAAAAACTTTTCCTCCTCCAGTCTGGAAAGGATTTCTTCTACGTTCTCTTTTTCCAGAAGGGACTCTATTTTTTCTTCCCTTAATCCCTTGGTCCGGTGCTGCTTTTTCTTCACGTCCATAAGAATTCCCTTATCAAAACCATAAGTTTCCTGAAAGTAGGTAAATACGATATCAAAAAACTGTTCCTTGTCCAAGGTCATGGTTAAGGATTGATTTAAACTGCTGTATTTCTCTATTTTATTCTTGGTACGTTGCATTTCCTCTAAATACTCTTTCATTTTTTGCTGAATTTCCTTAGTCTCCGTAACATCAATCCCGATCAATATGTACTGAAAGGGTTTGCCCTCCGTGCTAAGGTAGGGAACAATAGTGGCATTGACCCAGAAAAAACGGTCATCCTTACGCTTATTCTTCATTTCATTATTCCATATTTTTCCTTTGCTAATAGTCTCCCACATATGTTTATAAAAGGTATCGCCATGGTACCCGCTTTTTAGTATTCTGGTGGTATTTCCCACCAGTTCCTCCCTTTGGTATCCGGTACTTTGGATGAATCGGTCATTAACCGACACAATCACACCTTTTTCATCGGTAATACAAACACTGGCCGATTGATCCAGGGCTTTTTTAATATTTTCAATTTCCAGTAGATAATTTCGCAGCTGCTGTTGTTGGTTTGGTCTCTTGTTCTCTCGGTTACCACCTGAAGAAATTATCCCCCTCTTTTCTGTACATCAGTTTCCCCACATCATCATATCCTCTAATTTCCTCCACAGTGTCAGCGACACTCGACGTATTCGAATAATAAACGTAATAAAAAACCCCTTCGGAAAAGTCCTTCATTGTCTTTGTTTCTCCATTTCTGAGCTCAATTTCAATGGTTACGATGGATTCATCTGCATAGCCGTAAAAAGCGGTGATCATATCCTCTCCTCCCAGATAAAACCTTCTCTTCCGAAAAACAATGGCCTCTTCCCCTTCTTCATCAGTCCAATTAAAAAGCTCCAGAGGCCTTCCCAAGAACATCCCCGGACGGTGAAAGACTCCATAAACTTCCTTTACATAAAAAGGGGAAAACCAATTCTCATACCGGGCAAAGATTAATCGGCCTGAATCATCTTCAATGCTCTCGATCTCTGTTGCCGGTCCAAAGTGGGTATTTTTCTCCATATGTTTGTATGCGGATTCCCATGTAAAAAAAAGTTCGAGAGAAGCGAACCGAAAAGCGCTGATGATTATAATAATTCCGAGGTAAAATGCCAATTTCTTTTTTTTGCTCATGGTGAACTCACCCCTTCCGGTACGGGAATTTCTATCTCAAACTTCCGATTTGCCTGATCATAGGAAAGTGTAATAGTCTCTGCGTTAAAATCAGCTCCATAGAGAGTCAGTGCCAATTTCCCCCAAAAAAACCGGGTTTGATAAGGGTTGGCCAAGTAATGATAATTCTCTTCCTCCTTCACATTTGAGACGGATTCAAAGAACAAATGATGATTCCTTGGTCCTCTTGTATAGAGGGTGGACTTCATTAAAACAATCACTTCATCAGGCTCCTGGAAGATGGCACGGTCAAAGTAAAGGGTCCTGTGATCCAGGGTGATCTCCTCATCGATGGAAACTTCAGCAAGAATTTTTCCGGAATCCAAAGGCGCTGGTTGTCCATAGAAATCCCCTCGGTGAAGCTCGGTATATATAGAGAAGATCGTAAGGCCTACCATAAGGATTGCTAGCCCTTTACTGAGGACCAGAGCCCAGCCAAGGATTGGATGGTGAACTTCATTTAAAGACTTTCCGATCTCCACCGGCTCTCCCATTTCTTCGATGGTTTTCTTTAGGGCCTCCTCTTCCGTCATCTCATCCTTCAGAAAAAAGTCTTCCTTTTTATCTTCAATATGATCCTGTAGCTCTTTTTTGATTTCCGGCTTTACTAGAGAAAATCGTACTTCCTTCAGCACTTTGTCAATAAATATCTGATCTGCAGTATCTTCCTTTTTTTTCATGATCTCCCCCCTTTAGCTGATTGTCTGAAGGCTTTTCCCCTGATTTCCCTGTAAAACCTTTTGGACATTTTCTGTGAAGGATTCCCACATCTTCAGCTCCTCCTCCAGCTCCTCCGCTCCCCCCTTGGTAATCCTGTAGTATTTCCTCATTTTTCCCCGATCCCCTTTTGCCTTGTAAGATGTAACCCATCCCTTTGCCTCCAGCCGATGAAGAACGGGGTAAAGAGTCCCCTCCTTAAACTGAAACGCTTTTTCCGATCGCTCTTCCAGCTCTTTGATGATATCATAGCCGTATCGGTCCCCCTCCTTTAGCAGAGATAAGATCATTAGGACCGTGCTACCTCCAACCAATCCTTTATCATATTTCATGTCTTTTTCCTCCTTTACTAGATAACACAGCAAAATTACCTAGACACTCTATGTTTATATTATACATAGAACACCTAGGTAATACAAGGATTAATATCATTTATTATTAATGAGGATGCATTTAGGAAAACTCCTCATGCGGATCCTGTTGTGAGATTTTCAAACGATAACGGCACTACCTCACAAAACCACCGTCCCCTTGTGAGTAGCGAGCACATAAGTATAGAAAAATTTAATTGCGGAAATGTAATTGTTGATCGTTCCCGCTGAGATCTTTCTTTCGTTTTTAAGATATAGAATATATTGTTGTATATCACTAAATGAAACGTTTTCTACGTCTTTTTGATGTGTTTCCATGAAATGAACGAATGCCTTCATTCTTCTTACGTAAGACTCTTTTGAAGAAGCCGGTGAACCTTTAAGTTCAAAGTACATCTCAATATCTTTGTCATAGTTCAGCATCGATTCTACCTCCTGATCATTTAATAATGCATGATAAGTACTAAGAATCAGGAAGGTGGAGATCGGCTATAACCATGTAACCGGTGTATTTTTTTCTTATCCCATGTTATAATCATGATATGAAAAAGTATGCCTCCTTGTGACTTGTTATTGTTTCGCAGCTTAACAATATCACATTTGGGTATGCTTTTTCACTTTTTTATCTTTTTCTTTAAAAGCCATCGCGAAGCGATTTCGTTCTTCTTTTGTGAGTTTTTCAAGCAATAACAACATTTCTTTGGTTCATCCCATAACTTTTTTAAATAATGGAATACAAAATGAAAATCTGCTATAAATTAGAGAAAACATTTTCTGAACTATATCCAAATATGCTTGCCTGCTTCATTGCTATATAATACGAAGAATGATACATTAGATGCTCTACATATTTATATTGCTGCCTCACAAAAGAACCGTCCCGTTGTGAGCTCGGTCTTCAATGGCTGCCAGTTCTGAAAGTAGGATAATCATATTTTCGTCCCCTAAATATAGATACACCATTTCGTCACCCTTTACCAAGTTATGGGTCAATTGACGAAGGTCCGCTGCAATTTCCTCCGTTGATCGAGGGTTTACGGAATCGATGTCGACGGTTGCCTTCACGTACTCAAAGAGGTCATATTCTTTTCCAAGATACTCGGGTACATTGTAATCAAAATCGGCTTTTAATCTAGGCCTTGCAAAAGGGTCCTCTTCTGTTCGTCCGACCCTGCTGACGGAAGGTTCTGCTTCCCCCAAAACCACGGCCGTTATGCCTAACGTTACCACTACCCCTAATACAAAAGCGACAATTGCGATTTTCTTTTCTCTATTGATATTTAACACCCTTTCCTTTATTAATATCTCTTCTTTTACACCTATTGAGTAAATTAGGTGTTACCGGATCCATACTCTTCCTGAATCATCAATCTTTACTTGGTTTTCTTGAAAAAACTCTTCAGGAAGCTTTTTATAAATCACTTCCTCGTTTTGCATAAAATCTTCTATTTGTTTTAAGGTAATGTACTTCTCCTGACTAAACTCTTTTTTAATAAGTTCAATCATAAACTCACCTAAGGTATCGATCGATGAATTTTTTCTTATAATAATTACTTTGTCGTATCTCCAATCCGGTATATCTTTCCACAGGAATTTATAGTCCTCTTTTAAATATTTCTCAATGGTTGCCTTTACGATATAAGGATTCCATGGAAGTGTTTCACCGTCCACATCTATTGTTCTCTCTGTCAAATCAAATCTCTTAAAATCATTGAGTACAATGTAATCCTTTTCCTCTAACAGCAGTTCCACATCTTTTCTTACGTTCTCAATCAATTTTTCTTCGATGGAAACAAGTTTAAAAAGAGTAAAACTATCTTTGTCCAGCTGAAACAAATTTTCTTTGGCTTTGGCGATCAGCGCCGCCGTGGAGAGATAACTAAAGCGGTATCTCTCTTGCAGCAGCTTTTTTAGATCCTCCTGGGTTTTAATTTTTTCCTTGTCAAACGCCCTGTAGATCAGCTTATCTGCCGTAAACTTTGTTTTGGGTGAAGCTTTTAGAACATGGGGCCGTCTTACAAAGTGAAATTTATCGCTGAAAAGGTGCTTCATAATGGAATAAAGAAGATCGTGATCATCAATGTTGTTTTCTTCTAATAAATCCTTGGCATTTTTCATAGTCATATAGGCGTTGGTATATCCATTATGAAAACTGCTTAGGATTTTTTCATACAGCTGAACTTCAAAAAACTTTGTGAACTGCAGATAATCATAATGGATTATTTCCGAGCCTCGATTAGACGACAGCAGTTTCTCGCTGTTATTGATCGCCCCCTGCATCATGATATCCGAGGTCTTAAACTCTTTTTTTATAGTGCGGCTATCAATCCTTCCACCCTGCTCAGAGACATAGTCTTCAATCAGTTTCCAGAGTTCTGTTTTTTTGCCATCCCGCTTGCTGATCACCAGCTTTTTAAAAGTGTACTCCTCTTGATAATAGTACTTTAAAATCCCGTACAAAGCATTTTTATCGGATATGTTGGTATGCTTATCCAACTTGCTTTTGAAATGGTTATATAAATAATCGGCTGAAACCGATCGGTTGCTCTTTATCGAATGATCAATATAGTCCTTGATTTTATTTAATAATAAACTGTCGATGACAACATTTTCGATGTGATTTACGCTATTGCTTTTCCATAGAATCAACTCCTCGTTGTTCTCCGTTAAGGCCCAAAGAGGTCGGTCATTTACATACTCCTTTGGATCGATTTTGAACTCTTTATACATGTAGTCTCTAATAAGCTCAGCTTTCTCGGCAGTTCTTTCAATGCCATAGGGGAAGTGCTTTTTGATCAGGAGTCCCATCATATCCAATTTGTAAAGTCTTGAACGGGAAAAGAGATTGTTATATCGAACGTAGCCGGCACTGGTTAAAAATCTTTTTAAAATCTTTTCATTTATAAAGGAAAGACCTTGTGCGTGTAAGACCTCCTCCATTTCATTTAACGTCTCCGGGACTTCAATTATTTCTCCGTAGGAGTCCACCACGGCTTTAATTTTTACCGACACTCGATTACCGTCCAGATTCACCAGGATCGTATCTCCCGCTTCCCAGTAAGTGAGGTTCTCCAATCCATACTCATTTAAAAAGTGCTTTACGATCAGGGCTCTTTCATAGGTTTGAAACAAATCCACCAACTCATCAAACTCTATTACGGACCGGTCGGCAAAATACCCTTTCTTTTCAAAAACTGACTCGGTGATTGTAAGAATGTCCTTCAGCTGCTTAACCCCTTTTGCCTCTTTTTGACGGATCCGCTCCCGACTGACATTTTTCCTGTTTCCAATTTCACTCAATGTCGCCTTGTTAATAACCCGTTCTTTAAATATTTGATAGTTTTCCAGGGTTTCTAAGTATTGAAAAGCCTTTGCCACGTAACCCTCCAAACTGTTGCTGTATAGTCGGATTTCCTCTTTCAGTTCCCCGACCTTCTTTTTACCCATGCCTGGGATTCCATTCAACTCGGCCTTTTTAATACTTGCCAAGTCTCCCAGATTGTTTACTCTTCGATCCGTTAGATACCGGAGCGCTTTTCCGTCAAATACTTTTTCGACAGGTACCGCTTCAAAATCTTTGCTGATTTCAAAGAATCCTGCTTGTAACTGTTGAACGATCTCTTTTTTTTCGAGATTATCCAGATTCTCTATTTTATCAATCACATCCTTAATTTTTCTTTTCCCGAAGCCATTTATATTGTATAGTTCTTCGTAGGGTAGTCCTTCTAAGTCCTGTATGGTTTGATACCCTTTATTGATGCAGAACTCCCGGAAGATCCGAAGCGGGTTCCCGGTAAAATAGTCTTCAATCAGGAGGTCCAGGCTTTCTTTGTCTTTCGGCAAGGAAATTCTCGGGATTTCCTCTTCGGCTTTCGGAGAGATCAGATGCTGCTGATACCGCTCCTTAATCTTTTGTACTTTCGTCAGTCCAAAACCTTTTACCGCCTGCAATCCATCGAGGTCAATATGCTCAAGATCTTTGATGTATACCAACCCCTGGGCACTGCAGTATTTGCGAAAAGCAGTAAAACCGTTTTCCTCAAATACATCTTCAATCAATGCTTCGTCGGCCCGGGCTTTTACTTCTGAAGGGATTTCCTCTAAAACTTCTTCCTTTACAATTTCATTAACCATAAATCCGACTTTCGTAAACCCCTCTTCTAAAGCGTCCATGGTGGTATATTCATTTAGTTTTGCCAAACCGTTCAGTAAAACACCTTCAAAAAAAGCATCTTCCGTCACCCTGAACTGTTCAAGAAAAGATCCAAGCCCCAGTTCCTTAAAATCAACCTGTCTAAAGTTCTCACTCCCGGCTTCCAACTCCGCTGTTATGTATTTATAAGGGAATTGAATTACCCAGTTATCCCATAACATGGATGGTTGATCGGGCTCCGTCCCAAAGCCCCTGATTTTTAGTTCCGTAATGAGAATCTTTGCTTTTATCGGATCCAATCGATAATAGGTCTTTAAATCCTCTAAATCAATCGTATCTCCTTCGAGGCTAACTTGTTGAGCATCGATAAAATCATGAAAGTAGTAACTGACAGTATAGAGTCTTTTGAGGTTTATCCATTTTGGTTTTCTTATATATTCTGTCCCATGCATCAGTGTGATCCTCCCCAATAATCATTTTTACCAAAAGATCCGACAAGGACGGATATTCACCTGTATTCTTGTCGGGACTTTCATTTTTAATAATAGTTTTTTCTGGATTAGTACCATAGATCAAAAATATTGCTCTCTATTCGTTTCGATTTCTATAGCAGAAAGAAAGCGTGCCTCAGTGTTTCTTGAACAGTTACATAGGTTATTTCTATATGCGTTTGTATGGCGATCTCACAAAACCACTGTTCCCGAGTGATATATATGTTTAAATTTCAACCTCACATAGGTACCGTCCTCTGTGAGTTTTTCATGTTTTTTATACCTTATTCTCCTTAAAAGGGCATAGTTAATCAGGTAAATAATAATACTTCCCCTCTTTCAAGATAATTTTCACATCCTGATTATAAACTTCCATCGGTACTTTTTCACTTTTAAATCTTAAATTGCTAATTGCATTAATATTTTCAGCCAGTCCTTGTTCCAAGGTTTTGTATTTCCACTTCTCATCCTTTAAGACTGGGATCTTTCCAATGTAACCTTCAATACCTCGCTTGGTTCTCCGGTTATTTGACAAATCTATTTGATGCATTTCTAAATGTTTGCTATGCCACACCTCCAGCGCGTCCCTTGCTCCTTCAGCGACATTTTTGTATTTATTGTAGGTTGCATAACTTAATTCATTAGATATTTCTCCCTTTCCTAATAGGTATGTTAGCTTACTGATTTCTTCTAGTGTAGCAATCAATACATTTTGAAATTCCAGTAATCGATTAAAATCGTCTACCGTCTTTTGATAGTCTTTATAGTTTGGTTCCGTATTGCTATGAGTAAGATCTGTAATCGTCTCATTTACTTGTCCTAGTAATTGGATAGCATCTGCTTTTCGGGCTTCCAACATGTTAAGTTTCCTTTCTCTCAATTCATCATTTTCTAGGATTTCTGCACTGAACTGGGATACTTCGCCAACCAGGGCAACCAACGATGTAATGCGACTCTTAAACTCCCTTTGTTGAAAGTCACTGATCTTACTAATACTTTCACTCATTGTTTCAAGTTTTGAATTAATCTCAGCCATGTAATACTGTCCTACAACCAGGGCACCTACGTTCACAGCATTAGCACCAATATTCGCAGCCTTCGTGGCTTTCGATAAGTTTTTAGGATCCACCTTCACCAGGTTTGCTTGTCCTTTTATGCTTTTAGCATTTCGATAATAACCACGATAGGCGTTTTTCATATTCTTAGACTTTGTAAGGGTCTCACCCTTGGGAATAATAACTTTGTAGATCTCAGCATTCTCTATAGCTTTATTCGTTACAGTGCTTGCCGCTTTATTGGCGAAGTTCGGAAACCCTTGGGTTATCCTGGCTATTACTGTGTCATCGGTAATCTCAACCATATTTGCTTTCTCTTTTAAGTTTAGTACCGGATTTTTTTCTATCGGCAATAATACACTATCTCCTTCAAACTCCATAAGTTCAAAAGAATTCATTTCAGCATCTTCTATCTTTGTATTTTTCTTTTTATTTATGATTACAAAAGCTATGATTATTAAAAGCAAGCCAATTACGATCATAAGCTCCATATCCCAACCTCCCTGGGTGTATAATTTAGTATTAATTTGCGAAACGCCTTACCCTTCATTCATATATTTTATTACTAGCTCATCTTCAAGATCAAATACCGTGAGCAGTTGTTTGAGTCTTTCAAATTTCCCGTTATTATCAATATTTGTTTCGATATAGTAGTTATCATTAATCTTTCTTGGCTCTCTTAATCGCATCGCTTCTGCATCTTTGGTTAAACCAATCTTTAAGGATAAATCTGTAGTAAAAAAAGTATCCGGTTGTAGTTCAAACAGCTGTCGAATAACTTCCAAATAAAGCTTTGAAACTTGATTTGTTTCTATCTTTTGGTCAAAAAATATAGCATAATCTAATTTCTTATGTCTTGGTTCTTCAGCATCAAAAATATTAACCTCTCCGTTTTCTTGGTTTTCATCAAGCTCAACATCAGGATATTTCCATATTTCAAGAAACCTACTACTTAATCTTTCATACCTTCTTTCAAGCTCATTAATGCCCCATTTCTCAAATTTTGCAAGGTCCTTGTTAAGCCAAAGTCTACTATCACCGTATCCATAGTCAGGCAAGTTCTTTTTTTCCTCAAAAATTTTATTGCTTAACTTTCCGTTGTTTCCAGAAAGTGTTAAGTTCGATAGCGTATTTAAATAATTTTCTTTAACGGCTTTATATTCTGCAGGTTCCAGTTTAATCTTCCATTTCGGATCCGGGTTTTGTGGGAAGATGTGTTCTACCGTAATCTTATTATTATCCAGGATACTAACTTTTTCTGAATTATTGTGGTTTTCTAATCGTTCAAGTAAATAAATCCTATTCTTTGATTTTATATTATAGACATCTTTAACTTTAAGGCTTTCGAGAACTTCCTTATCCCCAGGTAATCGCTGGGACCCTTTCTTAACTTTAAAAGCACGTTGGATAGATGGAAGATAATCATTTTTCTCTACTTTTTCCGATAAGTTCATAAAAATTTTGTTAAGGGCATTCGTAGGAAGACCACAAATAAATCTTCGCCAAGTAAAGGTTTGTACCAGCTCCAAAATACTTATAAAACATTCTTTGTCTATATCCTTTTTACAATAATCATCGTAAACCTTAAGCAAAAATGGAAATGCGACATTTATTTCCAAGCGATCAATGTATTCCAGTTGCTCCTTTATATCCTTATCCGTTTCGTTTTGTGGGTTTATCAACTTGTTGTAATGGCTTACATATTGTTTCATTTTCATCAAACTTGATTCCAGTACATTAAATGAAGATGTAGGATATTTCAGCTTAAACTCTTCATACACACGTTTTTTATTCGGTATTCTTTTATTTAATAGGGTAAGATAGTCTCGAATAAAATCCGACACTTTGCTTGTGTTGCTTTTTTCTTCTTTAGCGTATTCCTCTATAACGGTCCAGTACTCTTCATATATCTTCTTTTGCTGCGTTCTTTCTAATCCCATTAAAATATAATTTCTAATTAAGTCTGCTTGAGTTAACTCTAATCCTGTTGAGTTTAAGCTTTCGAAAATTCTCTGGGGGTTGTCCTTATCCCTGTCTAGAGAGATTTCAACAAACATTAAATTCCCTAACCCTTTTAACACATATTGGTAGTTCTTCTCATTGATACTTGCTTTAAGAAAATCATAATTATCGATTACCTTAGAATATTTAGGGAAATTTTCATTTTTATTTTCTCTAAGAAGAAAGGTTAATGCTTTGTCGTTCTCATCCGTTGCCCTGAGCTTGATTTTTTCTTTGCTTTGATCAAACTTATTGATGAGATAAGTCTCATATACTTCGCTTTTCAACTCTTCATCCTCTAATTCAATTGCAAGTTTATATAATGCTACATAAATTAACGTAAGGGTTGTTAAACGTTGCTGGCCATCAATGATTGTCAATTCTTTGATCCTTGAGGAAGTATAAATATCATCATGTATGTACACAATACTACCTATAAAATGGGTGTCTAAGCTTTCTCTTGAACCCACCTCTAAAATATCTTGAAACAGCTGGCGACATTGATTAATTGTCCAATCATAATTACGCTGATATACCGGTATTACATATTTGGTTTTATTTGCTGATAAGAAATCTTCTACTCTGGTTTCATTTGCTTGCATCAATTATCCTCCTCTTTAGCATTTAATTGTAATTCTTGTTATTACTATTAGCTTATTAGCTTCATCGTATAATTTAGTGTTTATTCAAGGCACCTATTAGGAATTTTTATAATATATTCACATGCATTACACTTCATCTTTTCTCCCTTCGGATAATCTTCATTGAAGTGCATAGCATAACTACCACAATCCGGACAGTAATCCCTTCTATAGTTTCCCCTTTCTCCAGATCCACAATTTCTACACAAATAGTAATTGTTTACTTTTACTTTATCAACTCTATTGTCTATCGTCTTGTTACAACACCAACAATGGCTGATATAAATGTTTGTATTTTTATCACATTGATCTTTACAGTAGAATACGGTTCTTCTGTATTTAGCCATATTTTTAGCATACTTTAAATCCGGTACAAGTGGTTGTCCGCATTTGCTACACTTTAAAGTATTTCTTATCTCATTGAGTCTATTAACCCAACCACTTAGGCCGTTAACAAACTCTTTATCCTCTTTTGAGTGGAGATACCCACCAATATCAAGAATCTCATGAAGTGACCACTCATGCCATTTCCGTCCTATATTCGGATATATAGGATAATCACCCGCTTCTTTTGCAGGACAACTACTTCCTAAGCGCGGACAATAAATTGTGTCTTGTTTTTTCCATTCTCTACCTTCACAATACTCTACTTTTGTCTTAGAGGAATAAAAGCATTTAGGAAGCAAATATTTTGCATTAATTGGTTCTTCCATATTTGTGGCACTTTCAGCTACAAACTTATTCAATAACTCTTTAAATTTATCTAATTCTTTACTTTTATATTGCGTATTGGGGCTTTCATTAATTAAATCCAAAATGGAATTAACTATAGGATCGCCTTCATTTAAACCGTTTAGTACTTCCATGTTTCTATTATTGGATAAGCGAATATAAATGGTTTTTAGTTGTTCAGACCGTTCAAGCCTATTCCATTTATTAAGTAGATTTTCATCATCCAATGCAATATCCATTATGTATTTTCTCAACTTAAGTAATGTATTAACATGAGGGTTGTTTCTGTATTTTTTATTAAAAAACGCTGTCTCAGTAAACTCTTGTCGTTGGCTTTCAGTTAATTTATTAATTTCTCTTTTAGCAATATAATTTCCACTGCTTATTAAATAGAGAAGATCTTCCATTGCCTCTTTTTTTAGTTTGCTTTTAGTAGTCTGCTTTATTATTGCATAGCAAAAAGAAGCTATCTCATCTTCATCCAAATAACTTCTAATTAATTGTGATTCAGTTTTATAAATATTTGGCACTTTGTTTTTTAAATCATATTTATTTAGGTCTGCATTTGAATCGGAGAATTTATTTTCAATATATTTAATACCCTTATGATTACTGCCCTGATCTAATTCAGAAAAAGACTTTAAAGCACTTAACCACACGTGAGGCTTATCTGATTGAATATCATTAATTATTTTTTCTTCTCTACTATCCATCCATATTCCCTCCTTGATCTAACGCTCATCAATGGTAACCACAGCCTTAACTTCTGCAATTAGTCTGAATTACTCGAATCAAATTCCCACCTAAAGTTTTACCACTACATACAATTCTCCTTTGGATTTCTACAAAATTCTTGATAGATCCAATACAAAGCCCGCTCTTCTTCATATGTTACTTCATTGTATATATTTACCTCATTTTCAAAATAATATGCATAATTATCATCACCAGTTTTTGTGTATGCAGTGGATAACAAAGATATAAATAAACGATCCGGCCCACCATATCCACTGACTAACGTTCTAGCGATTTCGGAACGCAAGGATAAATCATCAATCAAATCATTAATTTTATTTATTCGGTTTTCCGGGTCTGGATATTTGTTATAGAAGCTACATAGTAACATTGTTTCATCTTCGCACAGCCAATCCTCACTTTCGATCATTGAATCATCAAAGTATTCATGATCAATTAAATCGAAAAATTCATTATAGATAATACCTAAAGTGAGAACTCTTAATTCTACAATTAATCGTTCTTCATCACTATTAAAAGTATTCATACCTCTACTGCTTATCATCTCCCAAGATTTCTTACACCAATCTAAACCGTCATCCGTAGCAAAAACATGAAACTTTGAATTCGCGAAGGATTTGATATCGTCCCAGTTTAATGATTTCATAGGCTCTACTCCACCCCCATCGCCTTAAACACTGCATCTTCCGGGCTCTGATAAAAAGATACCTGAAACTTTGCAAATAAATCCGGTGGTACCGTGGCAATATCCACTGCGGAGGCCATTGGAAGAAGGATTTTTTTCGCTCCGGCATCAAAACAAACCTGTAGCACGGTTGATAGTTCTTCCACTTTATTAATGGTTCCGCCGATGCTCATATCCCCTAAAACCACTAGCTGACTTTGTACCGGTTTTTTCAGTGCACCGGAACATAATGCTACAAAAGCAGCTAGCGTGAGATCCGGTGTCATACCGATACCTTGCATATCCTGTATATGCATTAAATAATCATTATTTTGAGTCGAGATGGTACCACTAATATTTTTCTTATTTGCTTTAAAGTAGTTAAATGCAGTAGAAATGTGTTCTTTAGCTTCCCGGTTGGAACCAAGCCCGGTCCGTTCAAACTTTCCTGTGCCCGGAACAACTTCCGTCTCGATTTTATATGCACCAATCATCCCTGAATCACCATGGGCGATAGTATAAACATGCCCTGCTTTCGATTGACCTTGAGGGATGAGCTTATCTCCACCTTGTTCCGGCACGGATACAAATTCCTCTTCGAAAGTGTCTTTATGGATATAGGAGAAGTGCACATCATAAAACTCCATGCCGCCAATTTTCTTCAATTGCTCCTTAACTCTTCTTCTGGTTACTAATGCATACCGAAGAATCTCTTCTAACTCTTCTTTAGTGTACTCACCATTTGGGTAAATTAATTTAATAAGCCCGGATACGGTTTTACGAACAGCAATGGTATCCCGTTGATTTAAATTGCTACCTAAATTGAAATATTGATCGGTTGCATCACTGAAGGACCTTTTACGCATATCTCTAAAAAACTCGGATAGGTAATCGGAAATAAATCCGTATTCCTGTGTAAAGAAGTCCGGTCGATATTTTGGGATTTCCCACCCCGGTACATAGGCATGCATACGATCAAAAAATGCTGAATCATAGGCCATCGCTTCCGGGAATGGATCAAACAGATGCGAGGTTTTTAATAGTACATCCACACTTTGATTAATGTTTCCGACAAAGACCATGGAAGCCGAGGCATTTTTCAGTTCTTTTCCCCGAGCAAAGGACCCCGATGCCATAAAGTCCTTCATGATCTGGACACCATCTTTGTCTTTAAAAGTGATTCCTGCCACCTCATCAAAAGCCACCACATCCCATAAACCGACCAAGCCGATTTTACGGGAACTCATATTATAAAATAGGTTCGCAACCGTTGTTTGTCCACCGGATATTAAAATTGAATTAGGGGAGATTTCTTTATACACATGGGATTTACCGGTACCTCTTGGCCCCAGCTCACATAGGTTATAATTGTTTTCCACTAATGGAATCATTCTGGCAAGCAGGTGCCATTTAACCTTATCTTCTAATTGTGTCGGCTCCATACCAATAGACCGAAGAAGCACAGCAATCCATTCATCCTTAGTAAACTCCCTGCGGCCATTAAATATTTCATTTAGATCCAGGTTTGGCATTTGAATGGGTTTTAAACTACCGATAAAAAACGGACTGGAATTTCTTACTTCCTCATCATAATAGTACTCTACTTTTGTAATACACCAGATTCCTCCTGCCAGCAGCTTCTCAAATTGCTGTACATAACCGGATCCAATTTCCACCCCTTTAATACCAAGATTAGAAAATTCCGCTTCATATACATCTTTCTTTTCGTTAAGCTTTACCGTAAGCTTATCAATAACGGTATAAATTCCGGCTTCCCGGATCTTTGATTTTACCTTTTCAGCTTCATCCGGGCGCACAAAATTATCCGAAAGGATGTTTTTAACTTTCTGAACCCCTTCCTGAATCATTTCTTCATCATCAGTGGCGCAATACATTCCGAGAAGGTACTCCAGTACGTATACCGGAACATTCGCTCCTTCTTTAATTTTTGTGGTAAGGTCTTTTCGAACTACCCTGCCGGAAAAAGTATTATTCAATTTTTGGTTTAATGAGATTTCGATGGCATTTCCCATGTAATCACCTCCGTTGCTTATTTATTTTACCTCAAGATTTAATCCCTTTTTGACAATCGCTTCAGCTTTCTCACCGCGTTCAATTGCTTCTACAAAATCTACAAATTCATTTAACCTTTTTTCTCTTTTTTCTTCTTGGTCATTTACAATTTGATTTAGTATGTCATCACTCAGTTCGTCATCAATTGCGTAGAATAGTGCTTTAGCTGGAGATGATACTAGTTTAAGCTCTCCTTGAGCACAAAGACTCCAAGTATTTGCCACCAAATCATTAATACTAATTCCTTTCTTTTTGCAGATGACCTTCGTCAGACCTGTTTTCGAGTATTTTTTAATATCCTCCAAAAATGCTTTCCCCGCATTACCACTGGCTTTAAAGCACTTATAGCTTTGAACACCTTTTGCTTTAACTTGTATAACTCCATATTCAACCAAAAGTGCAAAAGCAATACGTTTCTCATCAGTAAAATCTTCATTTTTGACTGATCCGAAATCAGCTTTCTTACCTGAACTTTTCTCATCGTATTCATTTTTGATACTGCTTTCTGAGCTAACAGAAGCTTGAATTAACCTTTTACGTCCAGATTTTGATTGATTGGATAGAAGTAGATAGCCATAAGCAGTTTTACCATCGCGTCCTGCACGACCGACTTCTTGATAATACTGCTCAATTGATTCAGGTATAAGATAATGAACCACTACTCGTATATCTGATATATTCACACCCATACCAAAAGCTGATGTAGCAAATACAATTTTAATCTCACCACTCATAAATCCTTCTAATACTCTATCTTTCTCTTTATCAGATATGTCAGCATCATAAAATGCACACTGTTCAAATTCTTTTGAGAAGCTTTCATACAGTGTTCTTGTAGTTCCTTTATTACCATACTTGCGATGTACAAATACGAGAATTTTATCACCTTCGTGTTTTTTAATTATAGCTCTTAGCTCAACTTCTTTCGTTTTATCTTTATTAGTTCCTAAGTTGTATAATTTCAAATCTAGATTGTTTCGCCAAAGGCTAGGACTTTTTATAACTTCATCAATTTCAAAATCATCGATAACTTGATTCTGATCATCATTATTTAATGTTGCGGTTAAACATAATACCCTAGGCCAATTATTCGGTCCAAAAACTCTACGCAGAAATATAGGTATATTTTTATAAGCTGGTCTGAAACCCTCCCCCCACTGTGATATGCAGTGGGCTTCGTCCACAACAATTAGGCCTATGTTATCCCTTTTTAAGTTTAAAACAAACTCTAAATAACCATCTGTATCTGCTCTCTCAGGAGATAAAAATATAAAGTCAGGCATTGAACCTTTTGCTATTTGCGTTAATACTTTGAATTGCTGTTGATAAGTTAAACCTGACATAAAAACGGAACTAAACCCTCTTTCTTCAAGTTCTGAGTGATGTTGTTTCATCAATGCGATAAGTGGCGAAATAACTATAGTGGTTTTTTTCAGCATTAATCCCGCAACCTGGTAGATTAAGGATTTCCCTTCACCAGTTGGCATTAAAGTAAGAACTCGCTTCCCATCTGTTAGCGCATCGATGCTTTTCTCTTGTGGGATGTGCAATTTTTTTATGTTCGGAAAATATTTTTTTATTATTGTTATTTTATCCATGATATTCTCCTATTTAAACGCTTTGATTGAATTTATTTATATCGTCGTTACCAGATAATGTAGCAATACTCTCTTTATTACACATAGTGACAAAAAGATAGAAATCGTTAGTTAGAACATAGCGATATTCAGTAGGAAATCGGATACCATAATGCTCATAGATATATTCATTAATTAAATTGTGAATTTTCTGGGTGTACAGTACAAATACATGATATGGATAATAGTAATTGTGTTCAGTTTCAATGATTCCAGTTTTTGATTTCATATCATCTTTTACCATAAGAAACTCTGATGATCCTGAACCCATATCAATTGTTTTTCTTTCTGATAAAAAATATAGTGCATAAAGTCCCTGTTTGAATTGACCTGGGAATCTATGGGGATATAAGGCGTTGAGAACTGTTGATAATATCCCGGTACCTATAACCCCCTGCAAATAGCAGCCATCCTCCTCTAACTTATCTAACCCAGTATCACTAAGCCTATCAAATTCCACAAGCCCAGTTTCATCAGCTAAATCTTTACATTTCTCTTCATATTCTTCAGCAAAAGTCATTATGTTGTAGAAAGTATCATAAAGCTCTTGCGGTGTGGAAATCTTGAACTTAAATTTCCAATCCCTTAACGCTTCTGATTTGCTGTTCAAGGTTTTTTGAATAACCGTACATTGTCGGCTCAATATACTTCCCTTAAATCCATCTACGTCTTCTTCATATTCTTCCATGGCTTCCATATTGAACAGTTCATAATACTTTTCATGTACTGTTTCATGTTTATCAATTAGGGTTTTAAAATGCTTTAAGATTGCTTGGTTTATATCTTCTGATTCATAATTGCTTCTTATATGTTCTGTGTAGTCTTTCATATATAGTCTAGTAGTATTTTCTACGTCTTTCCACACTTTTTCAAAATGTTCCTGTTGATTGATAAAGCCAAACTCAGAATCCCAAACATTACTATCCATAAATGATCTGATCATTCTCTTCACCCTCCACTAGCATATTTTTGCGTTTAACAACCTGGCTAAACCTTTTCTGTTTCTGGGTACGTTTCTGCTATTATCTAATTCACTTAAGTATTCTCCATAACTTCTTGCATCAATATCTTCGATCAAACTAACCTCAAGCAAATGTTTTGCTCTCGATGCCCCCACATAAAGCAACCTCCTCTTTTCTTGATCCAAAAGTTTTTTAAGAGATACATCAACAACAAATACAGCTTTTGCTTCCAGGCCTTTGAACTTTCTAACAGTTGTGAAAAGTATTTTGCCAATTTCTTTCGTATTAGTCACCTCATAACCTGCAATCTTTTCTACCTGCCCTAACATGCTGGTATCTTCTGTTTCAACTGTAAGCAGAGCAATTTCTTCAGGTTTGATACTCCCTTTAATCGCTTTCCTTATAAATGAAGCAAGATGCTGAGTCAGTTGCTTGTAATTTTGAATAAAATGAATCATTGGTTTTTCTCCATGGATTTGTGTTAATAGTCGGTTACTATCAATATTTAAAAGACCACATGACGTTTTAAATATTTCGGCAGTGTTTCTACAATTTTTATGAAGGATTAGTTTACATTCGGCATCGTTCACCCATTTAGGCATTATATTTTTCATAATGTATTGATTTCGATCATAAAAAACATAAAAAGAGCCTTTCTTAGCTTTTGTCAAAAGATAAATCTTTTCTATAATCTCATCGCTAATATCTTGGCCCTCATCGATAATGACATGATCATAGGGCCAATCCGAATTCTCGAAGTCTAATAAAAATTCTTGAAATACGTCAATGATATCATTTTGATCAATTGATGGATCTGCTATCATTTCGTAGGCTAAGGAATGAATATTATGATAGACAATTCCTGGTTGAGGATATGTCTCACGCAAATGAGCTTTAAGGAAAGTATTATAACAAAGGAACAACACTTGCTTCCCCTGATCTGCAAGCATTTTTGCCTTTTCTTTTGCTAAAAGTGTTTTCCCGGTACCCGCTAAGCCATGAATAACTGCAATGTCTTGTTCTTGCAAATAGTCCAGAATCAATGTCTGTTGTTTTGTCAGCATTATAAATGCAGCTTCAGCCTCAGTTATCGTTGACTGTAAGCTAGGGACGATTCTAAAATAGGGCATCAACGTTTCAATTACTTTCTTGTTTTCTAAAGATGTTAGACGTGTTTGAAAACCATGTCTTTTTTCCCAATACTCATAAGCAAGGTTTAATTTTTCGTTGCACCCATTTAGATCATCTTCATCAAAAATAATCTCATGTGAACACTCAGCAGGGAGTTTCATTTTTTGATTGATCTTGGCTGAAGTGAACCATACTGCATGACAGACCAATGGTGCTTTTTTTAAGGTAGAGATTTTGTTTAGGCGATCTAAAACTTCAAACCTGGTTTTTATAGCTTGAGTGAAGGGATGAATAGTTTTGGTAAATCCGGTAACGGAGTTGATTTGCCTCCATTGTCCATTATCAAATTCTATCCCACCAGATTTAACCTCAATTACTAAGATACCTTTTTGAGGATGAATAACAACGAAATCAGCTTCCCCTAAGGTACGGTTTTCTTCAATGCTCACCCAGTTATAGGAATGAAAAATTGTATATTGGTCATTTAAATGTCTCAATGCTTCATATGCTTTAAGCTCTCCAAAACTTGAGTTAAAGTCTTTAGGTATTGTCGGAATGAAAACTGCCATCAAATCACCTCTCTTGTTTAAAACCCAAAATCATCATTAATCAGCAAATCTATTGAAAACGGTATCTTCTCATAAATCTTTTCCACTTTCTCTTCTTCGTCTTCCATAACTAAATAATAGGTTTTGGCTTTATCATACGTTTTATTCTTTAGGGTAAACTTCTCTTTAAAGGTTCGTTCTTCAGGTTTTTTTGATCGGCTATCGGCGATGATGATGTTTTCATTGGAGATACGCTCTCCATGTTCATCAATGAAGTATATTTTTAGTGAAACCGATAGTTTTTTCTCATCGATGGGTTCTTCCTGGAAGAAGTCAAGATTAAAGATTCGGTTTGTTACTTTTCGTGTGATATTTGTAAGACTTACCCGTACTTTCTTTGCTTTGTACTCATCTTTACGGATGTTTTTAAACTGGATCATCGGAATAAAGATTTCTTGTAGGGACAGACCTCCATGTACAAAATTCGCTCCACTTCCCGGTACCTTAAATCGGAAGTCTCCCTTTGGTACGATAGCTTGTAGCCCTTTAGGTTCTTGCAGCAAATGATCCATAGAGATGCTTACTGTATCGTCTAAGTGCAGTTCTTCCTTCGCCAAGATATATCGTCGTTTGTTCTCCAGTATTTTCCCGCTGTCTAATTTTCCTTTTTGAATTTTATCCATTTCCATCAACGGGGATCGCCGGTAGATAAAACCGTGATCTGCCGTAACGATAATATTAGTTGCAGAAACATGATTTACAAGGTTTTTCGTAAGTAGTACGATTTCATCAAAAGCTTTTTCTACACCGGCAAAAACTTCCCGTTCCGTTGCTGCATGGTCCCCAAAAGCATCGATAATATTATGGTAGATATAGATTAATTTCTTCCCTTTAAATACATCCTTATACTCCTGTTTTTTCATCTCCAACAGATCTTTTCCGAGCATAGCGATACTTTCTGAATTCGCATTTTGTAGAATTGCTGTCCGATTTTCCGTACCTTCCGTACTGACACCGTCAATCACATACCCTTTGTCTTCTTTATAAGACAGTGCTTTCCCCGGAAGAATACTTGCCATACCTAGATTCGTAGCGGAGGGGATAACGCCTTGCAACCCTTTTAACTTCGTTGTCCCCCGCAATTCTTTATTAATTTTAACTTCCAATTCCTTAGCAGCTTCAAACCGAAGAGCATCAGAAATAATCACAAATACCCGGTCACCGCTATCCACTAAGGGAGCTACTTCTTTTTGATAAAAATGCTGTTGCTTATTATAAGCCGGAAGCTCCTGTCCATTTAATAAATCCTTTTCATATAGCTTCGGCCAGAGATAGGAAAGTTTTTTCAGGAATCCCTGGTTGTACGTGTTTTCGATAAGATCTTTTAAACTGCTTAAAAGCTCCTTATCCTCCAGTTGGTCGTAATGGAAATAGAACTTTCGATAACACTGATCCACAAAGTAGTAGCTTTTCTCGTAGTTCTCCATCATGGCTTCCGCGGTGGTCTCTACAAAAGCATCTTCAATGCTTTTTATTTTTTCTAAGAAAGATAATGCATAATACAAGGTTTCATAGGTAATTTCAAAATGACTGAACCAATGGGTTTTCCTTCGTTGGTTGATCACTTTTCGGTACCGATCATACTCTCCTACATTTTCAGTAAGATTCCGAGCGATCCACTGAACAACCCCTTCATCAATACCCTTAAACGTATCCTGTTTTGCCAGTTCTTCAATCTTCCATTGGTTCATATATTCCTTAAAATTGATCGCTTCTTCCACGTTTACTGCCATTTGGTCATAACCCGTCTTAAAAGAGCGGTCATTCATCAATTGATTGACAAAAACCAATACGTCATTAGGCTTGGTTGATAGATAAGTCTCCCAAGTTTCAGGGATCTTCTCTCCGGTGGTATAAGAGAAATGGGTAACCAAAAGCATGGTTATGAAAGATTCCATAGTCTTTTCTTCCCGGTGATAACCGTAGTACTTCTCAATTAATTTCCAGAGGGCTTCTTCGTCTCCAAATTTTCGAATCTCCACCATCGTTTTATCGGTACTTTGACTCTCTTCTATCAGTAACGCTTTCATAACTTCATCCAGTTTTGGAAAATCTGCTTTCGTAAGCGCTGCTAAAATCCCAATTTCCAGATCTTCCTCATCTTGAATGGAAATATTATAACTTTGAAATTTTCGGTACCTTTCCTGATTATTAAAAAAAGTCGTATGCTTTTTAAATACAGGGGTTAAGTGTTCCTCTTCCACTCCCAGTTCTCGCATAATCAGAGAGGCTTTGTCGGTAAAAAATTCGCTGCTGTATTTTAAAATATCCATCAACCAATTATCCCGATTACTGGGTTTTGCCATAGGGGAATAAATCAGATAGTTGGATGTAGGGTCTTCCTTCTCCAGTGTGTATTTAATGGAAAAGGCATTATTATCTTCCAGTATTAACACCTTCCCCCCTTGCAGTTCCAGTTTCGGAATGTCTTCTACAAACTCCTTTTCTTCATCATACCAAAAGATGATGCTTCGACTCCCTCCCCTGGGGATCTTTTGTTGAAAGGACTCTTCCAACTTCTTTTGTACTTCCGTAAGATTCATATCAAACACTCCTCGCTAGATCTTTGTCAAAAGGTTCTCCTTTAAAGGTTTTTTACCTTCCCCTTGAGGAATCTCCACCCCTTGGAATTTTTCGTAGTTTACTTTTACTCCGTCGTCCAAATCGAAATCAATCTTTTGGTTTGCCACATGACCAATAGCCTGGTCATACACTTTCAGTTCATCAATCTTTTTCAGTAACGTTTCTTTTTGTTTTCGAAGCTTTCCAATTTCCGACTTACTGGTTTCTTCATTTGTCATTAAGTCATCAATTTGATAAGCCTCTGCTTGGTATTTCTTCTGCAGCGGATGAAGATACTCGGTTCGAAGTCTTGCCACAAGGTAAGGGTCGTAGCGATGCATATAGATAAGGGCTTTAAAAGCTCCCTGCTTACCGGATTCAAACTGCCAATAAATCGGTCGCTTTTTATAGATTCGCACATGATCTTTATAAAAGTCTTTTAGTAAGTAGCGACGAATCGCTTCCCGTGGCGTTTCTGTTTTTTTCTTTCCTAAAGCGTCGGCAATAAACTCTAAATTCTCATCCAAAGCTTCTTCTCCGAAACTGACTTTCACAAACTGTACTAACCGTTCTAAAAGGTCTTCTTCGAAGTAATCACCGTCAATGATCGGCGCGATATTGGTTTTTACTAATGGGATGCTGGATTCTTTCCATCCTTCGTCTGTGTTAATCATCCAATTTTCATCTTCTTCTTTGAAATGTTGGTCAAAGTTTCCACCTGCATATTGAAGGCCTTCTTCATCTAAGGAGTAACGGCCAAAAGAACAACCGATGGCGTAAGAAATAAGGGATTTGATATCTTTTTCTTTATCAGCTTTTCGTACGGTTACAACTTTATCTTCGACTTCGGGGGTTAATTCATCTTCCAAACCATAGATTTCGATGAAGATCCGGTTGAGTTCCTCTTCGTTTTCTTTCAACACATAGAATTGTTTTTCAGCAAAGTCTGACCAGTTAGAAAAAGCTAAAGTAATATGATTGCTTTCCTTTTGCTCCATGATTGGATGTATTTGAAAATCCCAGGAGGTTTCAAAAGAATCCCAGTCAGCTTTGGATATTGATATATTTTCATTGACAATATTATCAATTTCCTGTCTTTTATTCTCTCTTTCAGGCCATATTATTGGCAACCTACTGATATTTCCCACTTGGAAATTCAACGTTGGATTTTGAATTCTTAAAAATTCATATGCAAGTTTCCCTGATAAAAAACCTAATAAATAATTTATGTCTTTTTTCTTAGGAAACACCGATGAACCCCCAACGTCAAACAAAAATCCTGGAGGACAGTAACGTACACCAAAGTATGATGAACTTACAAATGACCAGGTAATTGATTCTCTAAAGTAATATTCCATGTTCTGAGGTCTTGACCGTAATTTTCCAGATTTATCTTTGAAATTTCTGATTTCAATTCCATCTTGCTCCCAGTTGACTAAATATTCATTGTTTCCATACCACCGTCTAAAAGACCCACCTTTGTTATAAGGAAACCATCTTAATTGACTTTCTTTAGCTTCAGTTCTAGATTCACAATCAAAACCAGCTTTTTTAATATTAATTTCACTCCAAAATCTAAGAAATTTATTGTTTTCACCTGTTGCTAAACCTTGTCTAGGTTCAGCAATATTCCCTAATGATTCTCCATTGGAAAAAATTTTTCTAGTTTGATCACTTGCCCAATAAGCAATTGGGCTACCAGGAATCATCTTAAATTTAACAGATTCTGTTTCGTTGTATCTATGATCCTTAATCGGAAACTTTTTTGGTTCATTATTTTTGATATCTTTTAATTCTACGTATTGATATATCCCTCTTACTTTACTAATGTTTTTTCTAAATATTGTTGCAGCTGTACCAAATGCAATACCCATAACCATATTTGCCATATGCGTCATAGTCAAAATTGAGTAATTCTGTAATACTTTGTTCCTGAAATTTTCAAAAGTAGAAAGGAACATCCATGATTGCATTGTCACCATAGCATTAAAACCATTCATTTTACTTAGATAAAACCCTTTTTCAATAAATGAAGCGAATAAATCACTTTTTGTATCTGGAAATGAGTCATTTAGATATGTTTGTAACTTTGAATCCATACCTTTTTTGCCCATATATGGCGGATTCGTACAAACTACATCATACTTCTCACTCATAATCTTAGCCTGCTTAATTAAAGGCTCTACTTTCTCAATAAGCAAATCTCTATATCGCAACTCATAGAAGTCCGTAGGTGTTTCATTTTTAAGTTCACCAACTCTTCTTTCTATTGCATCAAAATCAATAGGTTTCACTTTAAGTATAGACCCACACTCTTTTGCATCTTTAAAAACTGATACCAAATACTCTACATCCTCTTTACGAATCAGTTTCTCCAGTTCTGTGTTTTTCGGGCTCACTAAATATTCAATAGCTTCTTTAGGAATCCCATTGCTTTCCTGAATAGCACAAACATTAAGTTTCACCTGATCTCTAAAAAATCTTCTATTCCTGCTTCTCCCTTTCATAAGTAGGGCAAATGACGCCAGTTGTCCTGCCCTATCGTCAATATCTAGGCCATAAAGATTTCTTTCAATGATGGTTTTTGGTATGTCCCGCTCATTATACCCTTGTTTTTGATAAATATCATATAGCACATCAAAGGCATACACTAAAATATGTCCACTTCCCATGGCAGGGTCTAAAACTGTAATGGTTTCAGGATCAAGGTTTGGATCTTTAAGCTCATCTAATTGTGCTTGAACCTCCGGCTCCTGCTCGGCTCCCTCTAGGTAATACTTAAAACTCTTTTGAAGTTCTTCATCCGGGTGTGATTCTAACCACAATCTACCTAAAGAGTTTTCAATCATGTATTTTACAATCCATTTAGGTGTGAATAACTGGGTTGCAGCAGGAATGTTTTCCTTTGTAATCTTTTGATTTTTCTTCAGCCCTGCAAAAACCTCATCCTTTTTCTCCGAAATATAATACTGATAGAGCCATCCAATAATCTCTATTCCATGCTCTCCGTTATCTTCTTCATCTTTTTCGCCGCTTACTTCGATCATCCAGTCATACTCTTCAATACTGGTAACCAAATCACGAACAACCGAACCCTCTGCTAGAAGTTTATCCGGCAAAAGGAGTTCGGTGTAGTCTCCAATTTGTTCAAATACTTGAGGCATAATTTTCCCTAATTGGTTACACTGCTTTACCAATAAATACTTGTAAAGATCCTCTCTATCTCCTGTTTCTTCCAATTCGAAAATTTTCTTTCGGTGTTTATCTTCATTCTCCACATCCAAATTAATTTGAAGAGCATGGGTTAGGATATCCGGTTCCGTTTTTCCCTTTTCCTCTGAGGATAAGACCCTTGTTTTGGATGGAAGATATTCATTGATTTCCATAAAACGAATGGCGATAAAACGGTTAAACCAGGTATAAGCAACTTCTTCAATCAGCTGCTCATACCCTTTTTCACTCAGTTTTTCTATCAGTTTTTTTCGTTGAGATTTTTCGAAGTCCTTAAATACTCGTCCGTTCTCCCGTCCTTTAATCCGAAAACCTCCGGCGAAGTCCTGAATCTCATGGGTTTTTCCCTCTTCAATTCCCACTTCATAGGCCTTTTGACTAACTTCTTCAATTAATTGTCGTCTTGCCCTTACGGCAAAGTTTTTAATGGCAGTTTTATTCATTTTCGTCCCTCCCTAGGAGAATGTGATCTTGGTATTATTTTTAAGTTCTTCTTTTAGTGTTTTGCGAATGTTATCCACCAGTTCGTCCACCTGTTCCTCGGTTTCTATTTCCTGTACGGTGTTAAACAGTTCTACGGCACTGATTCGTTTTTTCTGTTTTGGTGGTGCCGGCTTATAGGGAGGAGGCGTTTTTTCTCCGGGCTTTACCTTCGGGACCTCATCTACCTTTTCCCGTTCTTTTCGAGCTTCTTCTTTTTTCTTATCCAATTCTTTTAAACAAGCGGTTTTAATGCGATCAGCCTCATCTTTTTTCGCAATTACTTCATGGAAGTTTTGTGCGGATTCCAATCGGCTTCGAAGACTCTTAAATTTCTCTTTACAAGGTTTTTCCAAGGTTTCCTTAAACTCTGAGGATTCCAACTCCTCCAAAACAATGCTTTCTTTTTCATCGATAATGACTTTTATCGGTTTTGCTTCTTTTTCCAATAGGTCCGTATAGCCCTCGACAAATTCATTGGAAAGGTTTGGTAATTCCTTTATCCTTGTATAGGGGGTACGATCCGTAACTATGTCTTCAATTTTCTTTACCAGATCGATTAGTTCTTGGTCCGTAACATAGGTTTCATTGGCATGATAAATCTTAAGCTTTTCCGCCGCTTTATCAAAAATTTCTTTTTGGTTATTGAAAAACCCTTTTACTTCCTTTACATCATCACTGTAATCTAGCAGTTCCTCTTCTAAATCCACCAGTTTTCGGTAAAATCCGGCGGGTTCTTTGATCTCTAAAATTTCTTTAAGAAGGGCTTCTCCGTCTTCCAAAATCCTTCGTCCCGGGTAGGGATAGTCTTTTCGCTGTTCGTAGCGAACAAGAAGGTTATTGATCTCACCAAGTTCTTCCTTCGCCAGTTCTTTCAACCGTACCATTAAACCATCTTCATCATCGGGTAGTGACGCATACCCGAAGAGGTCTTTTCCCAGTTCCTTTGCTATTTGCAGATGTTTTAAGTTGACTTTATCCCGTTTTTCAATGACCAGTCTATCGGTATACTCTTTTTTCGTTAGGTAGGTAATCAGGTTATCGTCCTTCGATTGGATGTATTCACTTCCCAGCTGAAAGCGGATTTCTTCTTTTCGTAGGAGTGCGATTAAAATCCCCCGAATATCGTTATCCAGCCACCCATAAGGAAGTTTGCTGAAATGCTCCATTAAGGTTTTTGCCGTTATCGCCATACTTCTTTCCTTAGCCAGGTATACGTAGCGACGGACTTCATCCTCGGCTAAGTGATTGCCATTTTTTTTGTCTTCACCGAAAAATTCGATTTGGTTTTCATCATTAAATAACAGGTCATGTAAATCCTTATTGCTTTCCACAAATGCTTTAACGTAGCTTAGTTTATTATAGATATTGTTTACAACGGCTTTTAACCCTTCATTGATCCGTTCTTTCGGGCTTTTGGTTTTCATATCCAGTTTTTGCGAGTTCACATAAAATTCCGCTTCTCGTAGGGCTTCGGTTAATAAGTGCTTTACCCGCTCACTACGTTCGGTTCGTTCACGTCCCTTTCGGATTTTAATTTCATCAATGCTGGTATTCCCTGTTTGTCCGCCTTTTCGTTGAAGATATGTGGTGATTTTTTTCACTTCCTCCATTTCAGTAATGGCAGCAGTGTCTTCCGGCAGTTTAATGATTAAGTTATTTTCCCTGGAGGACATCATTTTCATTTCCTGCTCGGTTAAAGCCCCACCCATATCGAAATAGGGAGTGATGATCTTGATGCCAAATTCATGGTGAGGATTGGCGATGTGTCGATCATCAATGATTTTATTAAAGGAAAAGTGATACTTATGGTTATACTTAAATTTATTTTCCCCGTAGATTCCAGTGAAAATCTCTTCCCCGATTTCTTTAATGACTTCCTTAATATCCACCTGAATTTCTTGGATTTGTCGGTTTACATCCTGCTCGTCATTGGTAAGAAAAATATATTCCTGGCCATTTTTCTGAATTAGGGTCTCTCGAATGAGCTTCCCTAAGGACTGCTCAATAGCCTTTTTAATTTCGATTTTATCGTCATCAATGTTTTTCACAAGAAGGGTTGCAAGGTTTTCAATATTGGCCGGAATTTCTTCCACCCATTTAATTAGGAATAACAGCTTTAATACTTCCACATCGAAGCTGTTTAATCGGTCGTTGTCCTCTGCATGGATCATCACGGTACGAACATCATGATCCAAAAAGGTTTCTATGGTTTCATAAAAGGAAGAAAAGGGTACAAGTACGCCTGCTTCTTCGTCTTTTACTTGAACGGCGGTTTCTTGATAGGCACTAAGTAAGGACCGCTCCCCTTCCGACAGGTGTTTTCCGCTGGCTCCATGACGACGGATCGCCGTGAATACACTTTGTAATAAATTAAACTGATAGGGTATAAAAGGATAGACCGATACAAAGTCTTCCGCATTTTTGTAGGTTTTCATTTCAGCCGTATCGGCACTAAAGGTAATTAGGTTGTTTAGGACCGCTTCTTTTTCATTATAAATCAGCTCCAGGGTTTCCTCAGCCGGTTCACTTTTGGCAAGAATACGTTTTTTAATAACCTCGTCCACGTTACCACTGGATAATGAGAGACGGGTATTGAACCGTCCTTGAATCTTGGAAAAGTCATTGCCTCTAACCTTACTACTGATAGAGTCGATGGCCTGTTGAGAAGTAACCACCACCCAAGCTTTTCCGCCGCAGTACGTACCCAGATCTTCCACTACGGTTTGTAGGTTTAGCATTAAGTTGCTGTCTTCTCCGATATACTGACCCATCTCATCTACCAGAAAGATTACATGATGCTCTTGATCTTTTGCTTCAATATATTCTTTTACTTTGTTCGCGAATTTTTCCACACTTAAGGAATAACTGTCCTGAGCCTTATTAAACCAATTACGTGCAGCATCTTCGCTCATTTTTGTGGTAAGGGTTAAGGCTTCTACGATATCGTCCTCAATGAAATAGTATTCATCCCGCATTTCTTCCCAGGGCTCACCGTTAATTTCTTCGAACTTGCTTTTAAAAGCCCCGTAAGTTCCTTCCTTGGTCATTAAGCGCTCCAGGTCCGCAAGCCATGGACTGGCTCCGGAGAATCCCTGCATTTCGTTAAAAACTTTATTAAAGACTTTCACAATCAGTTCTTTATCACTTTTGGTATCGGAATCGGATTTAGAGTCGATATTAAATAATATTACATCAGAGCTGACATTGCCGGCTCTTGTAATATCCGCCATCACCATGGGATCATCAATCTTATCAGTAAAATACTCCACGGCTTTCTTGCCGTTTACGGTTCGGTTTTTTAACAGATAGGAAAGGATCTTTAAAAAGTGAGATTTACCGGAGCCGAAGAAACCGGAAATCCAGATCCCCATCTTATCCGTATAATCGCCGATACCTTCTTTATAAGCATCAAAAAAACGACTAAAGTGCCGATCCAGCTCTCGAGTAACCACATACTCTTCCAGCTCCTGATAGACATTTTCATCGTCTTCCTGTCCGATTTTTATAACACCTTTAATATCACGATCGATCTCTTTATTAAACATCTTGTGCAGTTTCATTGTTTGTATTCCCCCTTTTAGATTAATTTCAAATAATTATTCCCCAACCAGCTGAAAGGCACGATAATAATTCTGATCGTTTATTTCATTAAACAGTGAGAGCTCTCGACCGGTATAACTACCTGGATAAAACATTACCACAGGTACATGATCAATCACCGAGTGAAGGACATTCAGTACCGTATGACTTCGAATGAGAGGCCAGGCTTTTCCTACTCCGGTTAGAAATACAATTTTGTCATCGGCTAGTCGCTCTTTTATATACTTTACGATTAAATCGTTTTTCATTGTTAAGCGAAGAGTGTTTTTAATCGGTTTTACCAAAGCTTCCGTACCCTTTTTCTTTTCCATGTCGAAAACCTTTTGAAGGTAGCCTTTATCTTCCAATATATCAAGCATCATTTCGTATAAATCAAATTCCTGTATTAACGTCTCTCCACCGGATTTTGTGCATTTCTCCTTTAACAGTCTTATATGATCCCGAACCAATAGTTCCTCTTTCGGGTCATAATCAAAAATGTAGAAGCCGATTTCATTACCCAATCCTTTACCTTCTAAGAATCTTGGGTCTTCAATGATCGGTTTGATCTTATCCAGCTTTTTTAAGATATCACTCATTGTCTCACTCCTTGTAAAATCTTTACATAATCTTCATCCCCAACGGCTTTAATACTTTCTTCCAAATCATAATCAATAATCGCCGGTTGGATTTCAATGTCCTTATTCACACGCTTAGCGAGTCCCGCTTCCACGAGTATTCGCTTATAAACCTGGGTTAACTTTTTATAGGTGTAATCTGTCCAGGTACCCATCACTTCCTCCTGTTCCCTCTTTCCCTGATAAAACAGATTAAAGTCTTTAGCGGTCACCCGGTGATCCCCTAGTATTAGTTTGTCCCGGTACACCTCCTGCATGAAAGCGAGAAAAAGCTGGTCTTTTTTCATAATGCTATACAGCGTAATGAGTTTTCCGATACTGCTGTGTTTTGTAGTAATCATTTCCATTAATGCTTCATCCAGTTGACTTAATCGCGCCACTATTTCTGAAGCAATCGCCCGTTTTCGGTTATCCGATTTAAGCATAAAGATGTTATCTTCCCGTATGCGTTCTTTAATTTCTTTATCATTGAAACCTTCCAACCTCAGTTCCGAAGCTTTTTTCAGCTCTAAATGCAGAAATGAAAGTGATTTAATTGTAGACTTGTATTTTCCCATTAGTTTCCATTCCTCTCCTATTTGATGGCCAGTTTTTATATGTTTATTATATCATTGGAGAAGTAGCAAGACTATGGGTTTGAAAAATTTGTTATAAAAGTTTTATACTATACCGGTAACATCTTCTGAAATTTACATACCTTACCATATTATTCTACAAAACCTCTATCAAACCCTTTATTTTTAAAGAATTCACAACGAAAACCATTCGACATGGTTTTCGACATTTTTTGTTTTCCAACAAAGAAAGTAGCCACAGATAATCATTAAAGGTTCTTAATCCTATTTAAAGAAATGGATTTAAGAACCTTTGAGTAATTGCCTAATGCATAGTGAGGTGAAAAACCGCTAACCATAAAAGAAAAACCAATCCCATTTTTCATAATGGCCTCCCTATTAATTTTTTAGTATAATCTACATTATTTCCTGGCCTCAACAACATTGGCAAAAAACACAAACCCATACACCGCCGGCACCAACAACACCCACAGCCCAAGGTCCGTAAATACGCTTAGGGCTGCGGTAAGTACCACACAGCTTATCAGCATTGAAATACCTCTGGTTTTCATCTGCATCCTTACTCTCCTTTTCTCTTTTAAAAGCCGCCTTTGTAATAATCACCATAAAATACCCTGCCAGGATTAAGATCAGGGCTACTTGTATTACTTCTATTTCTTTGTTCGAAATTCCTGCTTGTTATGGAAAATGTCTCCAAGAAATTTCGTTTGAATAATTTGAATTAAAGAACTTCGGAGGGTTTTTTTGCCGTTTAGTTTGTTAAAACTTTTGCAACCAGCCCTTCTTCGGTGAAAAGTCGGTTTTTTGAGGCTATTTCAATGGGTTGAAAGAATCGGTTTTCCCATGTTAAAATGGGGCCGTGATACTAAAATCTATTAGAAAAGGAGAGATACTATGAAAAACATTGGATTACTTCCAAGACTGATTATCGGTATTATATCCGGAATTTTAATCGGTCTGTTTTTCCCGGAGTGGATCGGTCGGATTCTTTATACCTTTACCCACATCTTCGGTGAGCTGCTGGGCTACATTGTGCCCCTGATTATCATCGGATTTATCGTACCGGGAATTGCAGAACTGGGATCAAAAGCGGGGAAACTCTTGGCGGGTACCGCCGGGATGGCCTACCTTTCCACCCTAGCGGCGGGAATTGTAGCCTTTTTCATCTCCATTTTGATCATCCCGGGAATCATTGACGGAGGAACCGCCGGGGATCCCGATGCGGTGGGACTGACCTCCTTTTTGGAGCTGGAAATTCCACCGATCATGGGGGTTATGACCGCGTTGGTCACCGCCTTTATCTTCGGCCTGGGAATCAACTTCCTACGCCATGAAAAGGCCCAGGAAGTACTGTTTACCTTTATGGAAGAGTTTCGAACCATCATTGTGGGCTTTATCAAGAAGGTGATCATTCCCTTCCTTCCCATTCATATTGCCGGTATTTTTGCGGATATGGCCGCTTCCGGGGAAGCCTTTCAAACCCTGCAGGTATTCGGACAGGTATTTATTCTAATTATTCTAATGCACCTGGGATACATTATCCTGCAGTACACCTTAGCCTCTACCCGAACGGGACGAAATCCCTTCGCCGCCATTAAAAAAATGGTGCCCGCCTATACCACGGCCTTAGGTACCATGTCCAGTGCGGCGACGATTCCCGTAACCCTACGAAGCACCAAGGCCAACGGTGTCAGCGAACGGGTGGCGGACTTTGTGGTTCCCCTTTCCGCAACCATTCACCTGGCGGGAAGTACTATCTCCCTGGTGGCCTGCGCCGTGGCGGTAATGGTACTGGGTGGAGAGACGCCCCAGTTCCTTGAGTTTTTACCCTTTATTGTCATGCTGGGGGTTACCATGGTGGCGGCACCGGGCGTGCCCGGCGGCGCAGTTATGGCGGCCCTGGGACTACTGTCCAGTATCCTTGGCTTTACCGAAGCCCAACAAGGATTAATGATTGCCCTTTACATGGCCCAGGACGGATTCGGTACCGCCTGCAACATCACCGGTGACGGAGCCATTGCCTCCTTTATCGATACCTTTGCCAATAAGCCCCAGTCCGCGAAATCCTAAGATTTCGACTTGGACTCGGTGCCATTAAAAAAACCCTTCGGCGATGGATGCGGAAGGGTTTTTCTTTTGGACTGCTTCACGAGGGACCTTCAGGATCTATCCTTACTGCTTCTCCGAATCCACAAAGCGTTTAGAGGCAAGGACCAACAGGCCCCCTCCCAAAATTACGAAAACGCCGTTTAACATCAGAAAGTAGCCGGCGTCCATGGCTTCAATCCCGGCGCCGTAGCGAAGGACTTCGATCAGGTAGGTAACGGGAAGAATCCTGCTGACCCACTGAAACTGATCGGGGATAAAGGCCACGGGGAAATAGACCCCGGAGAAAAAGGTCATGATCACATACAGGATCGAGGCTCCGGTCAGGGCGGTTTCGGTTTTTCGAAAGACTAGTAGTACCAATACCCCGAAGCCCATCATACCGATGCTGGAGGTAAGAATGATCGCCAGGAAAATCCCCCAGTGAAAGTCCAGACTTACCCCGTAGAGAAGCCGGGATAGATAGATGATGATCATAATGGCGGCGAAGTTCAACAGGATCTTGGTAAAGCTGGCCCCGGTGACAAACTCCCAGGGTTTCATCGGGGTGGCCATAAACCGTTTGATCACTTCCTGCTTTTTATACCGGCCGAAGACGCCGATGGTGGCAAACATTCCTCCGGATAGAAGGGACAGGGCCATTACCCCGGTGATCAGATAGTCGATTTCAAAGGCGGCCTCGGCCCCTACGGCCACCAGCTCATCCTCCAGGGCAATAAACTGCTGATCGGTGCCCAGGGCGTACTGGCGAAGGGTGGTTTCCACAAAGCCCTGAAGGAAAATCCCCTCCCCCATGCTTTGTAAATCCTCCAACAGATAGATGGTGGCGGCCCCCGGTCGGTAGTCCACCCCCACTTGCTCCCTGCGCTCCTCCACGGCGGTGCTGAGGCTTTCTTCATCGTCATAGACCGTTACCCTATGGGGCGCAAAATAGGGCTCTATTTCCCCGGCTTCTTCGGCGATCAGCCCCACCCGCCAAATCTGGTCCTGGTCACTGCCCATTAAGAACATGTTTCCGAAGATCACAATAAAGAGAATCGGAAAGAAGACGGTGAAGAAAATATCCAGTTTGTTTCGAAAGGTTTCCTTCATAAAGGTTCTCGTTGCATGGATCAGTCGTTTATTCATTGCGGCTCACCTGCTTTTGATTAAAAGTATACACCCCTAGGGAGATGAGAAACCATACCCCGGGGATGATTACACTGGTTTGGGGTAGGGGGTTTTCCACGATAATCGCCCGGAGGCCGTCCACCAAATGGGTTACCGGGTTGATCACCGAGTACCACCGTAAAAATATGGGGATGGCCTGGATTTCGAAGTACAGTCCGCTGAGAAACATGGTGATAAAGTATAAAATATTGCTAAAGGGCGCCAAGGTGGCGGTGTTTTTGAAAAAGGCGGTAAACAGCAGTCCGAAGGACAGCACCGTCACCGAAGCATAAAGCAAAAAGGCGATAAAGGGCGGTTGATATACCCGGGGGGAGATGTCAAAGAACAGTCCCGCGGTGTACAGGGCCCCCAAAGCCAGGATCAAAACCACCAGTTGGGACAGAAGGATGCCTAAATAGTAGTCCTTCCCCTTTACCGGAGAGGCGTTGATCTTTTTAAACACCCCCTGCTCCTTATAATCCACAAGGCCCAGGGGCAGATTGAAAAAGCTGATGGTCATCAGGGCCAACAGAATCATTCCGGGAAAGATGAAGTTCTCGTAGCTAAAATCTCCGGTCTCCGGGGCTCCCACCGCCACTCTTTGAAATTCCATGGGCACTTCCTGGCCCTGGGCGGAAATTTGCAGGTTCGTCTCGTCAATCACCGAGTGGAAAATGTCCTTGGCCAATAGGGACTCCGCCCGGGAGGAATGATACAGTGTGAGGCTGGTTACCGGAGTCTCCTTAGGGGGTTCTCCTTCAAACACCGGGTTTAACCGGGAGAAGCCCTCGGGAAAGCTGATTACAAGATCGATCGCTCCCTCTTGGATAAGGTCCTGTCCCTCTTTAAGGTCCCTTACCTCCCGAAAGGAAAAGTCCCCCTGGTCCGTGGTCTCCATTTCGTGAAAGATTCCCCGGACCACCCCGTCGGTGATGCCGTAGGTGGGCTCCTGGTAATGGACCCCGTAGTTTACCCGGGCCTCCACCCCGCCGTCTCCGAAAACCTGGCCGAAAATGCTGATAAAGAGCACCAGCATCCCCGTGGGAAAGAGAATGGTCCAAAACACGGTTTCAAAGTCCCGAAACTGGTCTTTCAGCATGGCAATGGTTAAGCTTTTCAGTTTCATCTCCACTCCCTCCTATTCCCGTAGTTTTCTACCCGTAAGACTTAGAAATACGTCCTCTAAATTGGGCTTTCGAATCCGCATGTTGGCAATATGTGCCTGGTGATCCCGGGTGTACTGAAAGAGTTTTGCCAGGGATTTTTCCACGTCGTTGGTTCGGACCTCATAGCGACCGTTCACGGATTTTACCTCTTCTTTAAACAGGGTTTTCGGATCAAAGTCCTTCTGATCCATTTCAAAGGCCACCACCGAGGATTTCTCCAGGCTGTTGATCAGCTCCTCCACGGTGCCCTTGGCGATGATATTGCCGTGGTCGATGATGTAGACGTAGTCCGCCAGGGCCTCGGCCTCCTCCATGTAGTGGGTGGTCAGTACCACGGTTTTTCCCTCTTCCTTTAAGGCTTTGATCTCATCCCACAGGTTTCTTCTTGCCTGGGGATCCAGTCCCGTGGTGGGCTCATCCAAAAATACGATATCCGGGTCGTTGACCACGGCACAGGCCAGGGCCACCCGCTGCACCTGGCCTCCGGAAAGGTTTTTCATATAATCGTTTTTCTTCTCGTCCAGACTGAACTTCTTGATCAGCATCTCCGTGGGCAGCCGCTTTTCGTAGAGGCCGCCGAAGGCGGTAATGATCTCTTTTACCTTCAGATTCTTAAAAAACGTGCTCTTTTGCAGCTGGACCCCGATGCGTTCTTTAATCTTTTCATCCACCACTTTCACGTGTTCACCGAAATAGTAAATCTCTCCCCCGGTGGGTTTTCGAAGGCCCTCCAGCATTTCCACCGTGGTGGTCTTTCCCGCCCCGTTGGGCCCGAGGATGGCCAGGATCTCCTGTTTTTTCACCTTTAAGTCAATCCCGTCCACGGCCTTTACGTTTTTATAGGTTTTTCTAAGATTTTTCACTTCAATGATGTCTTCCCTGGTGCTGTTATTCTCACTGTCCTTTACTGTCTTTTCCATGGTTTTTCCTCCCTGTGATTGTTGTTCATCCTATATTGTATATACCATTTCCGCTAGGATTGAAGCATCGTTTTTTATCGATATAGTACGTATTCGCTGTTTGTTTTGATATTCCTCTTGGAATTCTAAAAAAAACACAGAAAAATGGAGCCCAGCCTTGATTCCCATGGTATTTCTGGACGCAGTCCCCTCCCTGTAGTAAAATAAGAAGAAAGACTCATGATCTTGAAAAACTTTAAGGATTTTTTAATCTGATTTTAATGTAACCTCAATGGCCCTCAAATCTTTTCTTGTTATGATGAATTTAATAATAAAAGGAGGTTATCATCATGACAAATTTAGAGCAGGTAAAAAAACTGAAAGAACATGCAGACATCACCTATGAAGAAGCAAAGGAAGTGTTGGAGAGGGCCAATGGGGATATTTTAGAGGCCGTGATTATTCTTGAGAGGGAAAACCGGATGGAGCCTCCCAAGGAAGGCGGGTATTACCGCTCGGCGGAAGAGCCGGAGGTAACGCCTGAGGAAATGAAAAAAGAAAGCCAAGGGGAACAATCTAAGGATAAGGCGGACCGCATCTCTTTCGGAGAAGTCTTAGGAGATTTTTTCCGATGGGCGGGTAAAATGCTCCATAAAGGAAACGTCAACAGCCTTCGGGTTGAAAAGGACGGGGAAAGCATTATGATGATCCCCATTACCCTGTTGGTGCTTTTACTGTTCTTCGCCTTTTGGGTCGTTATCCCCGTATCTATTCTCGGCCTTGTTTTAGGCTACCGTTACCGCTTTCAAGGAGCGGATTTTGAAAAGACCAAAGTTAATGAAACCGTGGATAAGGTTTCCGATGCCACCCTTAGAGCCGTAGATTCCGTAACCCAAACCGCGAAGGATACCGCCAAGGATTTTCGAAAAAAGGATGATGAGAAAAATGGAGAGCATACTGATCATTGAGGATGAAGAAAAAATTGCACGCTTTGTGGAGCTGGAACTCACCTATGAAGGCTATAAGGTTACAAAGGTGACCAATGGACGGGACGGGCTGGAGCTTTTGAAGGTTCAGCCCTTCAATTTAATTCTGCTGGATATTATGCTGCCGGGAATCAACGGCATTGAAGTCCTTCGAAGAATCCGTCAGTTTTCCCGGGTTCCCGTCATCCTTCTTACGGCCCGAGATTCGGTTATGGATAAGGTCATGGGCCTTGACGGAGGCTCCAACGACTATATTACCAAACCCTTTGCCATTGAAGAGCTCTTAGCCCGAATCCGGGTGCATTTACGAGCCCATAATGGGAAGGAAGAAGCCCCGTCCTCCCACATATTGAAAATCGGTCCCCTCACCATGGATTCTCAAAAGCGGAGTGTTAGGGTGGATTCTGCGGCGGTGGATCTTACCAAAAAAGAGTTTGATTTGTTGGAATACCTGATGAAAAATAAAAACATCGTTATGGAGCGGGAAAGGATTGTAGAGAGCATCTGGGGATATGATTTTCAGGGAGAAACCAATGCCGTGGACGTTTATGTCCGCTATCTCAGGGGGAAAATCGAAGAACCCTTTGGGATTAAAATAATTCACACCGTAAGGGGAGTGGGATATGTGATTAAAGATGAGTAAAAATACAGCAACTACCCCAAAGGATCCCGTAATCCCTGATAAGATCCGTTCCTCCTTAGTACTTAAACTGAACCTGAAAATGGCAGGCATTTTGATTGCGGCCTTTTTTCTTATGAACTTTTTTATCTCCATTCTTTACTTTTCCACCACCCTCTGGCGAGCCGAGCAGAGCGCTGAGGATCTTCTTACCCGTTATGGTCAGGAGCTTTCCCTTACAGAGGATACAGAAATCTTTATCGGTTCCTATCACCTTCGCTTCTCGGATACGGAACCGGACGGAAACGTATTTTTCAGCACTATTCTGCATTGGCTTCCTTTTCCCTTGGATGACAGCATTCGAAGTTTCAGTTTAGCCCAGGACCCTTCAGGGGAAGCGTTGTTCAGTCGATTGGAAAGAGCCCGCTATGATATCAGTATCCCGGTTGAGGGAGGTTTTCATCACGTTACCTATACCCTGGAGCGGGATTTTCATGTTTTCTTTTTCATCCTCATTGTACTGATTATTTTGGAATTCCTCTATCTATTAGTCAGTCTGAAAAACAATCGAAATTCCATTCGAAGGGTACTCAGACCCCTGTCGCAACTGGCGGAAACCACAAACAAACTGCGGGCGGGATTGGACTCCGACGGAAGAATCACGGATCAGAAGGACCTTGAGGATCTGGCCCGGGTGATCAGCGGGTTTGATACAACAAAGATGGGAAAAGGCATTCCCCTGGAGCAGACCCAGAATGAATTAAAGGACTTGGCGGGAGCCATTAATGAGATGCTCCATCGGATCAATCAGTCCTATGAGGCGCAGGTGCGCTTTGTCTCCGATGCCTCCCACGAACTCCGAACCCCCATTGCGGTAATCCAGGGCTATGCCAACCTGCTGGACCGCTGGGGAAAAAACGATCCGAAAACCCTGGACGAATCCATCCATGCCATAAAAAGCGAGACGGAAAACATGCAAAACCTGGTGGAACAACTGCTCTTTTTAGCACGGGGGGACAGCGAGAACCTGCCGCTGCAGCCGGAAGTGATGAACCTTTCCGAGGTGGGAACCATGGTGATTCGGGAAGCCAAGCTCATTGATTCGAAGCATCCCTTTCAAATTAATGCTGTGGACAATGTATATCTTAAAGGGGATCCGCAATTAATCAAACAGGCAATCCGGATTTTAGTGGACAACAGTATCAAATATACCCCGGAGGGGGATGAAATTCTACTACGGATTTATTACAACGACCAAAAGGCCTATATTCAGGTGCAGGATCAGGGAGAAGGTATGCAGCCCGAAGTGGTGCCCCGTATCTTTGACCGGTTTTACCGCTCGGAAAGTGCCCGGGGAGGGACCGCCAGCGGGGCGGGACTGGGTCTTTCCATCGCCAAATGGATCATTGAAAAGCATCAGGGCAACCTGGAAGTTTTAAGCCGGGAAGGGATCGGCACCCGAATTACCATCGAACTTCCCGAGGCAAGCCTTAATGATAAATCTTTCGAGTAAATTTTCAATGAAAAAAGCCCTGAACCGGGCTTTTTTCATATTCAAGTATAGTATCCCCGGGAACAAAATATTTTTGCAAATTTTTTTTGTCTTTTTTTCTAAAACCCCACTTTAGGGTGGGGCCAACCCCTCCTTTCTCCTGATATGATAAAGACAAATAATCAAGGAGGGATCACCATGAAAATGATCAACATTGAAAATTTAACCAAGTATTACGGTTCTTTTAAAGCCCTGGACAACTTAAACCTTACGGTAAATCAGGGGGATATTATGGGCTTTATCGGACCCAACGGCGCGGGAAAGACCACGACGATTCGAATTTTACTGGGACTGTTGAAAAAGCATGAGGGCACCGTGGAGGTCTTCGGGAAGGACGCCTGGGAGAAAAATGTGGAGATTCATAAGAACCTGGCCTATGTACCGGGAGATGTGCAGTTGTGGTCCAACTTTACCGGCGGAGAAATCATCGATCTTTTGGGAGACCTTCGGGGTTCCATGAACAAAAGTAAGCGAACAGAACTGATCGAGCGGTTCCAGCTGGATCCGGGAAAGAAATTCAAGACCTACTCCAAAGGAAACCGGCAAAAAGTAGCCTTGATCTCCGCACTGTCTTCGGATGTGGATCTGTACATCTTTGATGAGCCCACCTCGGGACTGGATCCTCTGATGGAAAGGGTGTTTCAGGAGTGTGTCCGGGAGCTGCACCAGCAGGGAAAAACCATCCTGCTTTCCAGCCATATTTTAGCGGAGGTGGAACGCCTCTGCAACAAGATCGCCATCATCAAGGAAGGCACCATTGTGGAAACCGGGGAGATTCATGAGATGGAACACTTAAAGCGGACCCACTTTACCATCGTGGCCGAGAATATAAAGGATACGCTGAAAAACCTGATTTATGTCCACAATCTGAAAGAAACCGACAATCAGCTGGATTTCGAAGTGGAACAGCACCACATCAATGATCTGTTTAGGGTGCTCAGCCGATATACCATCGCATCCGTCAAATCTCATCCGCCGAAACTGGAGGATATCTTCATCGATCATTACCGGGAGGAGGAAGTTTCATGAAAAACGAAAACACCTTCAACACTTTCCAATTATTGAAATTTGCCATAAAACGGGATCGGATCCGTGCATTGATCTGGCTTGTTGGGGTCGGCGGCATGATCCTGCTGTTCACGATGATGTTTCGAAATTTACTGCCCACCACGGAGGACATTGTTACTATGACCATAGCCCAATCCAGCAGTCCCGCAACCAGGATATTTCTGGCCCCGGCCTCGGGAGTAAGTCTGGGAGGGTTTACCATGCTTAGGGTCTCCACCACGATCATCACCTTTTTCGGCCTCTTCGGGTTTTTGACCGCCATTCGTCATACCCGTCAAAGTGAAGAGCTGGGACGACTGGAGCTTCTCGGCTCCACCGCGGTGGGACGCTACAGCACCGTGACCTCGGTACTGGTATTCATGGCAATCCTGAACCTCTTGTTGACTTTGATCACCTTTGGAATCTTTCGGGGGTCCGGACTTCCCACAGAGGGCTCCCTGCTTGCGGCAATCAGCTTCGGGCTCTTCGGAATGTTATTTGCCCTAGTGGGAGCCATTACTGCACAGCTGGCCGGCACCTCCCGGGGAGCTTCGGGACTTGCCGGAATGATTATGGCCGTGACCTTTCTGATCTCCGGTACGGCTAATGCCTTAGGAGAGTTCCATCCCGATACCCTGACCGTGGAGAGTCAGTGGTACACCTATTTGTCTCCCTATGGATGGTATCAGCAGATCCATGCGTTCCATGATAATCAGTGGATTTTTCTCTTACTCTATGCGGCGGCCATCCTTGTGCTCCTTCCCATCCCCTATCTCCTGCTTCAGCGAAGGGATCTGGGCGCGGGAATCCTTCCGTCGAAGAAAGGCCGGACCGAGGCATCGCCTTTCCTGCGGTCTCCTCTGGGACTTGCCTGGAGACTCCATCGAAAGTTGATGCTCATCTGGATTATCATCTCCCTTTCCCTGGGTGCCCTTTTCGGAGCCATCAGCGATGAGTTTTCCGAGGCCCTGGGCGCTTTGGAGCAGGCGGAGGCCCTTTTCTCCGAGGAAATGATGCTGCTTAGCATCATCAGTATATTAGGAAGCTTAATGGTGATCTACGTCATTCAGGCCTTACTGATCCTTGCGGGAGAAGAAAGCAGCGGCGGTGTGGAATCCGTACTGTCCGCCTCGGTTTCCCGAAGAACCTGGCTTGGAGGTCATTTATTGATGACAATTCTGGGAAGCTTTTTAATACTTCTGGCCATTGGTTTGGCCACGGGACTAGCGGCACCTCAGGAGACCTTTACCGTTGGCATGCTTTTGGAGACATCCATGCTGTTGTTTCCCGCTTTTCTGGCGGTTACGGGAATCTCCCTCTTTGCCTATTCCCTTTCCCACAAACTGTTTCCTGCAGTTCCCTGGGCTATGCTTATTATCGGTCTCGGCTTCGGACCCTTTTTCGGTCCCGCCATGGATCTGCCCCAGTTTCTGCAGAACCTCTCCCCCTTTACCCACGTTCCTTATCTCTTTGAGGATCTGGAGGGAATAGGATACTGGATCTTTGCGGTCCTCGGGGTGGTAACCTTGATTCTGGGGACCCTTCGAATTCGTACACGGCCCCTGGATTTGCCCTAGATGAACGGCGTAAAGCGTAATAAAGAAACTCTAAATCAGCTTGAGCTCCCGCCCCCGGGCCACTGCCTGGGTGCGGTTGTTCACACCGAGCTTTCCGAAAATGTTTTTATTATGCCATTTTACCGTATGGATGGAAAGATGCATGGTGTTGGAGATCTCCACATTGGAAAGTCCCCGGCTGATGCTTCGTAAAATTTCCAGTTCCCGATCGGTCAGCCCCTCCACCAGTTCCTCATAGGGGGGATGGGAAGCGTCGGGGCTTAAACTTTCAGGGCTTTTTTCACGGGAAGGAACGATTCCCATGGCCTCAGCAATTCTTTGAAGGTACTGCAAAAGACCGGTATCCTCTTTTAAGACGGGATAACTTGCATCGGCTCCGGTGCTTTCACGGGTAAGGAGCCGTTCAAATACCGTTTTTATCGGCCCTCCTTCATCAGGGAATATCTGATAAAACCCATACCCTTTCCCGACTTTCAGGGCCTTAACTACGAGGGTCTCAGCTTTTTCAGGTTCTCGGGACAGTTCCTCTAAATGGGCTTTCATCAATAGTAGCTCGATCATCAGTCTTCTGGATACATCAAACTGGGGGAGATTTTCCAAGAACTGAACAGCCTCCCGGCCCTGCTCCGTTTTCTGTTCCATCAGCAGAAGCCGGGCATTCATAACCGGTGGACTGCAGGGAAAGAAAATGGTAGTCAGATCATCCCTGTCCACTTCATTCATCAGCTCACGGGCCCGGTCGATCTCTCCCTTCTCCATCAGGAGCCGGCTTTTCCAGGAATTCATCAAATGAATAATCAGTACCGGAAGCACTGTCTCCCGGTTCATCTCCTCCAACCGTCCCAAATATTCCAGCCCTGCATCATAATCCTTCCGTGAAAGACTGAGGGCGCTTCTAAAAATACAGCACATCCCGTAGAGCATTTTTTCCGGTTCACACAGGGAAAGGCCGCGGTTAGCACACCGTTCCCCTTCTTCAAAATCTCCCTTCTCCCGGAGAAGCTCCCCTAAAAACACCCATACCACTCCCATCCTCGGGAGGTTGGCATAGCCTTCCTCTTTGGCGATTTTCAAAGTTTCTTCCGCAAAGCGTCTCGCTTCATGAAGCTCTCCTCTCATCCAGAGAACTTTCAGGATATTCATGGCCGCAGAAACGGTGCTAAGAGCATTGCCTGCCCGTCGGCTTAGGCGATAGGCGTCTTGGAAGACTTCATAGGCACCGATCAGATCGCCGCTGAAGGTTTTTACATCTCCATAGACGATGGATGCGGATATTTTCCAAAAGTAGGAACTGTCCGGAAGGACTTGAAGGGCTTTTCGGGCACTTTGGAACCCTTCTTCCATGCTGCCGTTAACAAGATGAAAGGTGGTTCGAAGGGTTTCAAGAATTCCCAAGGCTTCCATGTCACTCGGGTCGTCAATTTTTTCTGCGGTGGCAAAACACTTCATGGTCGCCTCAAGGTTCCCGATTAACAGATACATATAGCCGGAGTACACGGTAAGGCGAAGAGACTGATTCCGCACTTCCTCCGGCAGCTGCTCCATCCATTGCAGGATCTGTTTAAAGCCTTCCGTCTCCCAAAGATGATCAATCTTATAGTCCAGAATCTCCCCTACTTCTGAGTAGTCTTTTCCCTTTAAGTAGGCTCGAATGGCTTCCGCCGGGTCCCCTTCCTCTTCAAACCATTTTCCCGCCCTTCGGTATAATTCCCTCGTGGGCATTCGCTGCTCCCGGCTTTGGTGACGGGTAAGAATTTCCTGAAACAAGGAGTGGTAGCGAAACCATTTTCCCCCGGTGTCCAGGGCTACGATAAAAAGGTTTCCCTTTAGAAGGAACCGAATAATTTCTTCACTGTCCTCCCTGCCTAGCAGGACGTTGCAGAATTCCGGGGAAAAACGGGAAAGTCCCCCGGTATCCAACAAAAATTCCCGGATTTTCTCCGGCTGACGATTCAGGGCCTCCTCGGTAAGGTAACGTAGAATTTGCTGATGATCTCCCGAGAGGGCCCGGATGAGTTCCCCAATATCCGGGGACTGTCCAAAAGATCCCGTAATCAGCTGCAGGGCCGTAACCCATCCTTCGGTTTTTTCCTGCAGGGCGTTAATATCTTCCGAGGCTATTAAAAGCCCTGCTTTTTCTCTCAGATAGGTTTTTGTCTCCTCTAAGGAAAAGGCGAGGCCGTCTTCGGTAATTTCCAAAAGCCCTCCTTTGGATCGCCACTGATGAAGAGGCCAGGGAGGCTCTTTTCGACTGAGGATTACAGGGGTAACATTTTCCGGAAGATTTTCGAGGAAAAAATACATGGCTTTATGGATGCCGGGATCCGTAATATGGTGGTAATGATCCAACAGGAGGTAAAGAGGCTCTTGTAAGTCGTAGAGCTCATTCATCAGGGGGGTGAGGATTCCTTCGATGGTGAGGCTCCCCTCTGCTAAGGCATTATAGCGGCTGAGCATATCCAGACTTCCTTTGCCGAGGTCGGGATGCTCTTTTCTTAGGGCGTGGATTACATAGGTAAAAAACCGGTGAAGATCATTGTCGTTTTCGTCGATGTTGAACCACACCCCGGGCTCTTTTCCGGCGGCGATCCACTGTCCGGCGAAGGTGGTCTTTCCATATCCTGCGGGGGAAGTGATTAAAATAATTTGAGGATAAGGGGCCGCGCTACCTATCTTCTCATTGAATTCCCTTAAGAGTCCGGTTCTCGAAATGATGTTGGAAGGCATCGGCGGCGGTGCAATTTTCCGTTCCAAAATCATGGTTTTACGGTCCATGGGGCTTCCTCCTTTATATTAAGTGAATATTTTGTCATTTATTTTATCATACCACAAATAATTGGGTTCACTCAAAAACATTATTGCTGCCCCTTCAAAAACATACCTACTGCCGCAACCTAAAAATCCGCCGAAAAAGGGCTGCCCTTTTTCAGCGGATAAATGTTACTGCATTACTCTTTCGGATAATCCCCGATTTTTCAATGATCCTTTCAACTCCGGCACCACCTGCTCTAGAAACACTCGGACAATTGTCGGGTCAAAATGGGTGCCACTTCGTTGTTGCAACTCTGCGGCGGCCCTTTCAGAGGAAAGCCCTTCCTTAAAGTAGCGGTCCTTCTCTAAGGGATAGTAGATTCTGCACCGAAGACCGTCGTAAAAATCCAGGACCCCCAGGACCCTTGCAAGGTAGGGAATTTCCTTTCCCTGAAGTTTTCCCGGAAAACCCTTGCCGTCAAAGTGTTCATGGTGATGAAGGATTTCTTCCGCAATGGATCCGATGCCCTTAAAAGAGTTGGCAATCCGGTATCCGACCTCCACATGGTTTTTGTATTGCTCCCATTCTGCTTCCGTCAGTTCTTTGTTTTTATTCAGCACCTCTCCGGGCAGGGCGATTTTTCCAATGTCATGATACTTAATCAGCAGCTCCAGGCGCTTTTGTTCCGGCTGATCCAGTTCCAGGGCTTCCCCCAGTAACTTCCCGGCTTCTAACAGTTCCGGGCTGTGCTGCATGTCTTTGTATTCAATGCCGTAGAACTTCAATAAAAAGCGCTGCAGCATCAGATTGTCCTCATCATCCTTGACGTGGGTTTTGTTCCGATACATCCGGTCCTCGGCCCGCTTAAAGATGTCTTGGGCTTCCTGTATAGAACGTTCCTTTGTGGCCACGCCGGTGGCAAGGCTTAAGGGAATCAGTCCCACGCTATGCTTTTCTGTCAGCTCCGCGATCCGCCGGGCGATGCCTTGGGCGTCCTCTTTTGTGGTCGCCGGCAGCAGGGCCACAAACTCGTCCCCGCCCCACCGGGCGATGATGTCATCTTCCCGGGTGGCCTCCCGAAGCACCGTGGCCGCCGCCAACAACAGTTGGTCCCCGGTGTGGTGCCCGAAAATATCGTTGGCCAGCTTTAGGCCGTTCACGTCAAGGGTGATCACGCTTAAGGGAAGGTTTCGCTTCACATCGAGACGCTTCAGCTCCTCCTCGTAATAGGCCCGGTTGTAAAGGTTGGTTAAGGCGTCGTGGAAGGTCAGGTGTTTCATTTTCTTCGCCTTTTTATTTTGCTCGGTGATGTCCTCGGCGGAGCAGATCACGTATTCCACCCCTCCGCTAGCACTTATCTTCGGAGTTTTTGTTACCCCAAGCATTCTTTTATCCCCGAAACCGTTGGTAATTTCGTGGTTTTCCCGGGTTTTGCAGGTGGATTGAAATACCCTGGTGTTACTGTCGATCACCATTTGGTACTCCTCTTTGGATAAAAGAACTTCCAGGGAGGTGTTCTCCACTTCTTCCTTGGTCCGATAAAAAAAAGTGGCGAAACTTTGGTTGATTTTTCCCAGGGTTTTCTCATCCTCCAAATACCATACCATGGGATCGATATGGTCCAGCAGTAAGGTTTGACTGTCCAGGGTTCGCCTTAAGGCTTTCTGGGTTTCAAGCAGGCTGAGACAGTTTTTTACCCGGAGTACAACCTCTTCTTTGGAAAAGGGCTTTAAGATAAAATCCGTGGCTCCCAGCTTCAGGCCTTTGATCCGGTCTTCCTTCGAGGACAGGGCGGTGATGATTATCACGGGAATATCCTTGGTTCCCTCCTTGGATTTTAACCGTCGAAGGACTTCATAACCGTCGATATCCGGCATCATAATATCTAGTAGAATGACATCCGGCAACTCCGTTTTTGCCATTTCCAGGGCTTCTTTTCCGGAAAAAGCCGTTACAATTGCCGGGCCCTCGGGACTCAGCATGTTCTCTAGCAGTTTCACATTGATTTTATTATCATCCACTACTAATATTTGTTGTTTCATATACTTCTTCCTTTCTATGTACAGGACAAAAGATTGATCCATCACATAATAAGTATACCACAAAAAAATCAATTCGACAGGTTTCGACAGTTTTTTAATCCGGGCATAAAAAGAAGGTTCTTAATTTGCAGAACCTCTTCTTATCAACAATTACAATGAATATCGGGCCGTTGATCCCTGGTATCCTCTTTATTCTCATACATCCGGTCCTCGGCGATTTTAAAGATATCTTCGATCCGCTCCTCTTCTCTTTCTTTTGTAGCAACGCCCAGGGCAATGCTCACGGGGATGGAATCTACGGCTCTGTCCTTCATCAGGGTTTCGATCCGAGCCCGAATTTGGACGACATCCTCCTTTGTGGTATTCGGCAGGAGAATTACAAACTCATCTCCCCCCCAGCGGGCCACAATATCCACCTCTCGGGTAGCCTCCCGTAAAATATTGGCCACCTCCACTAACAGCCGATCCCCGGTTTGATGACCCCGTTCATCATTTACGTGTTTAAGACCGTTCACATCACAGGAGATCATACTAAAGGGAAGGTTCCTTTTTACATCCAATCGATTCAACTCTTCTTCATAGTAGGTTCGATTATAGAGGCCCGTCAAGGGATCATGAAAGGTAAGATACCGGATGCGCTCCTCTTTTCGGTTCCGCTCCGTAATGTCCTCCGCCGAGCAGATAAGAAACTCCACCTCTCCCCGGTCATTGACCTTCGGGACTTTAGTAACGGCTAACAGCCGCTTTTCACCGAATCCGTCGGTGTATATGTGCCGATGCCGGGCTTTGACTTTCCCGTCAAAGACCTTTTTATTTTTTTCTTTGCACTCGGCCAGTTCTTCCGGGGACAAAAATTTCTCCAGGGAGGTATGTTCAAAGACTTCTTTGCTTCGCTGGAAAAAATCCGCAAAACTTCGGTTCACTTTCTCCAGGGTCACGGGATCTTTCATATACCATACCATCGGTTCGATATGATCCAGCAACAGCCGTTGACTTTCGATGGTATCTTTCAACTCTTTTTCTGCGGCCTTGAGCTTCAGCTGGTTTTTGATACGCAGTAGGATCTCCTCTTTGTAAAAGGGTTTGGAAATAAAGTCCGCGGCGCCCAGGGATAATCCCTCGATTCGACTTTTCCTTTCCGTCACTGCCGTTGTAAAGATTACGGGAATGTGTCGGGTTTCTCTTTGGGACTTTAACTGCCGAAAAACATCAAATCCGCTGATATCCGGCAACCGAATGTCTAGAAGAATCAAGTTCGGCCGGCTTTTTCCGGCAATTTCCAGGGCTTCCCGACCACAGACCGCGATCAGTATCTCATATCCCCAGGATTGTAATATATGTTTCAGTAAATCGCGATTGATCGCATCATCCTCCACAACCAGTAAACGTTCCTTCATATCATCACCTCCCGGGGATTTTTCGTGTTTACAGATGAAAAACTTAGAAAACCTTGCTGTTTAGGTCCCCTAAGTTTTTGTCTTTCACAGATTCTTATACACTTTTACTATTCATAAAATACCCGGCGGCGAGGGGTAATAAACAGAATTTTCACATTTATTTTAGGGCAAAGAAAAAGCAAGACATCCAAGTATAACAGTAACTTAAATGCCCTGCGTTGAATTTTAATTAATGGAGCTGATGAGCGGAATCGAACCGCCGACCTCCTCCTTACCAAGGAGGTGCTCTACCTCTGAGCCACATCAGCCCGTTGCTGACAACAAAATTTATTATACAACAGAAACCGATGCTTGTAAACCGTTTTTCTTTATTTTTTTAGATAACTTTTTTATTGAGCTTTATGTCCGTAGAGTGCCTTCGTGTTTTTTTTCTTCTGATTGCTGATTTCCTGGATCTCTACGTCCTCAATCAAACCGTCCTTCATGGTCACGATCTTCAGCTTAATATCTCCGATGGTAAACTCCGCACCGGGTTCGATGGGCTTGCACTCATCCTCGGACAGCCGGCATAAAAGACCGCCGATGGTATTCGCTTTGTTCTCGGGAATATTGGTATCAATATCAAAGTTGATGTTTTTAATCGGCGATGCTGCGGATAAAATTTTTCCATCCCGGAGCATGTACTTCGAGCTGACCAGATATTTTTTGATGGCAAAAACAATGGCAATGGCTGCGGTGGCCAGTAAAATATCGATCATGGTGTCACTGTAAACCAGCATCTTTCGCGCCGTGGCAAACAAAATCAAATCCAATACCGCCACGGAGGAGTGGGATAGGAGCATCAATACCAGCTCAATGCCGATAACTAATAATAAGGCCATACTTAAAAACTGCTGTACAAAATCATAGGTATTATTCATATCCAATGTAGGAATCGTGACGATGTAGCGAACCACAGTAAATAGCCCCACAATCATACCGATGGTGAGCAAAAACGCTAAAATGATCTCCACATGATTTGCACCTCTGACCAACAAATGTCTAAACTTGTCCATTTCGTCCCTTCTTTCTTAAATATTCGTAATTAATAATATAATTGCGGTTTCCATCACTTTGAATTCTAACATAGTTCCCTTAGAAATACCATACGAAAGGAAAGGTTGATTTATTCAGAATACATCCACTATTTCAGCGATTTTAAAGGGCCCTTGTGTAAAGGGCCCTTACGCTTATACATCGATATCGATTAGCAGATCCTCGTTTAAACAGTGCATATTCACCACGGTGAAAATCAGGGTTTTTGCCAGGCTTGCGGTAATGTCGTCAGAGTCATAGCGGGGAGAGACTTCTCCAATGTCAAAGCTGATCACTTTTTTCGACCGGATCAGCTGTTTGATGATTTTGATCGCAATTTCCGGGTCCACACCCAGGGGCTGAGCGGCACTGACCCCCGGGGCAAAGGCGGTGGAAAAAGCGTCGGCGCACAGGGTAAGGTAAATATGGTTTTGTTCCCGAATAAAGTCATCGATTTGTTGTTTCGTCTTTTCCTGCTTGCTCTCGATCAGATCCTTGCCCAGGATGTGGCGGATGTTTAACTCCTCGGCCTTTTTAAAGAGATCGATGGTGTTGCTTTGCTTTTGGATCCCCGCCACAAAGTAGGGAAATTCCTGATCCGTCTCTTTACAATAGTCGGCGATTTGTCGAAACATGGAACCGGAACTTCCCCCTTCGGGATAGGGACGGATATCAAAATGGGCATCGATATTAAATATTCCGGGATTCTTTTTTCCGATGGTTCGAAAGTAGCGTTCAATCCCCATATAATGACCGAAGGCCACTTCATGACCACCCCCGAGGACAATGGGAAACAGGTTTAAGGTGAGGAGACGTTCCACCGCCTGAGCCAGGACCTGCTGACTTTTTTCCAGGTCCCCGTCGACGCATACCACATCGCCGGCGTCCAAGAGCTGTACCTCCTTTTTAAAATAGCAGGGCAGGTTGGACAGCTGTCTTCGAATGCTTTCGGGACCCTTCCTTGCTCCCAGGCGTCCTTTGTTTCTTCGAATCCCCTCATCGCTTTGAAATCCCAAAAAAGCAAAGGCGGTGCCGGTAAAAGGGGTTAACTCCGTGTTTCGAAGATCCAGGGCCCGGATCCATTGATGCCAACGAAAGGCTTCAAAGTTTTCCCGGCTGTCGATTCTTCCCTGCCAGTTATTGGTGTCCATGGGTTGATAATATTTAGGATTCATGATTTTTTCTCCTCCTTCTTTTCCATAAGGCTTCAGGATCGCCCCGATTATTTTATTTTTAAATTCCGGTAACGGTTCAAAGCTCCCAGCACTTCCAGCTTTCTGGGCCTGGCTAAATTTCCGGGATGTCCCTTAAAGGTGGCAATGCCCTCGAGACCTTCTTTGTCGATGATTTGATAGGTCTCCTCTAGCAAAGTGTTCAGATCCTTCTTCTCGTCCACTTTTTTATTGATCAAAAACTTAAACACCTCGCCGATGCTGTTGGTCTGACTGTGGCTGATCAGCTGTTCCAATCCGTAGAGCTCCACATTCAGGCGATTGTACTGCAGGGTTTTGGTGCCTCGTGTTTTCAGTTTGATCCCTTTACGGTCCTTGGGGAAGGAAGCCTTAAGGGGAACCCTTCCCTCTAATTTGGGAAACGCTTTTCCGTCCTCCTTTACGGACCGGGGATATTCCTCGGCAATGGTTTTCGCCTCTTGGGTAACGTCCCGGGGAATGTATTCATCCATCATGATTACTTGATCCGCGGCGTCGAAGTAATCTCCGGAACCGCCGATGACCAGCACCGTAGATACCCCTTGGTCCCGGTACAGACTCCTCACTTTATCGATAAAGGGGGAGATGGGTTCCTTGTCTTTGTGGACCAGGCGTTTCATCCGGTCATCCCGGATCATAAAGTTGGTGGCGGAGGTGTCCTCGTCAATGAGGAGAGTGCTGGCCCCTCCTTCTAAGGCTTCAATGATGTTGGTGGCCTGGGAGGTGGATCCGCTGCCGTTGTCCGTGGAAAAGGCCTTGGTGTCGGTTTTATGGGGCAGATTATTGATAAAGGGGGAGATGTTCACCTTCTCCACGCCCCGGCCGTCCTCGGCACGAATTTTCATCGCCTCGGGGTCCGATAATACAAACTCCCGGCCGTCTCCTTGAATATGGGAATACACCCCCAGCTCAATGGCCTGGAGCAACGTGGACTTTCCGTGATAGCCTCCGCCTACAATCAGGTTTACCCCCTGTTTTAAGGCCATACCGCTAATCTCCCCGGCGTAGGGCAGGGTAACCCGGACTTCCATGGAATCCGGGCTCTGAAAAGGGATCGCCGCTTTTTTCAAGGGTTTTTGGGAAATGCCGCTTTCCCTGGGTAAAATACTGCCGTTTTTTACAAAGGCGATCCAGCCCTTTTCCTTCATGATGTTCCACAGGGCTTCCTGATCCTCCCGAAGACGGATATGCCTCCAGAGGGCCGGTTGGTCTAAGTTTTCGTAGTACAGGTTCTTCTTGATAAAGGGGGGCAGGGTCTCCAACAGCATTTTCTTACATACCCGGCCGAGAACCTTTCTACCCGCAGCGGGAAGGCCCACTTCCAGGCGCACTTCCACCTTTTCCGAGTCAATATAAAAGGAGGTTCTGTCCAGGATTTCCTGGCCCGGGGCGTCAATGCTGATCATTCCGCTTTTTCCCGTGCCCTTGGCACCGGTATATTCTTTTTGTAAGGTTCGATCAAATTCCCGGGTCAAATAGTCTTTCAAGGCCTGTTTTTTCCAGGGGGTGTCGAAGCTTTCCTTGGGAAAGGCCGCCTCCTTCATCGGGACAATTCCCCGAATTCTTGAGGGGGAGGCGAAGGGGTCTCCCTGGACATAATCGATGGCCAGGTGAAAGCCCTCCAGGGCATAGCTTCCCTGAAGGTCCTTATAGGCCTTGTAGCCCTTTCCGTCAATTCGTTGTAATGTGTTTTCCAGTTCCTTAGCTGTTCGCATGTTCTTTGTATTCTCCTTCCAGTATTGAAAATAGCATCATGGACCGATAGCTGTCCCCGTACTTCTTACAGTCCCGAAGGATGCCTTCCTCGGTAAAGCCCAGCTGCCGATAGATGCTGATGGCTTTATGGTTGTTCGTAAAGACGTCAAGCCATAACCGATGATAGCCTAAGGTGTCGAAACAGAAATTCTTCACCCACCGGATGGCCTCTTTTCCATAGCCCTCGCCCTTTTCATCAATGGTGATCCGCATCAGCTCCAAAGATTCATGGGGAGACTGCATGCCTGCAAGAATCATATATCCCATGATCCGCTCCTCCGTGGGATCCCATAAACATAAATGCTTTTGGTCCCGGTTGTTCATGGTATCCAAGTGCTGGCTTCGAGACCAGTTGTAGACGTAGGCCAGATTCTCCTCTTTTCCTTCAATCTCTAGAACCCGGTCCAGGTCCTGTTCCCGGGTTTCTTTCAGTACCCAGTTTTCTTCAATGACCATAATATTCATTCATCATCCCTCCATTTAAATTTCATAACCCTCTATTTATTACTTAGGGCTTTCATTTCCTCTCACTACTTACTATATTCCCACTTTAGAATGTTTTACACTCAGGATAACATAAAAAAACCTCCGGTTCAAAATCGAACCGAAGGCCGGATGCTGGCGGTTGTTACTTATCCACCAGTTTTACCGCCGTGCCGTAACAAAGTACTTCTGCGGCTCCCTGGGCGATGGCGGAGGTGGAAAACCGAACGGATACAATGGCGTCGGCTCCCATCTCTTTGGCTTCCATCACCATCTTATCATAGGCCACATCCCGGGCTTCATCAATCATCTCGGTATACTGATTCAGTTCTCCTCCGACCAAATGCTTAAAACTGGACATAATGTCCTTACCCAAATGCTTGGCTCGAATGGTGTTGCCCTTGACAATGTTTAAAACCTCTACAATTTCCTTATTCGGTACTAAATCCGTGTTGGTTACAATCATTTTTTCCACCGTCCTTTTCTTATTTTGAATTCTTTTTACAGCCTTTTTACAGTCTTTTTACAGTCTTTTTACAGTCTTTTTACAGTCTTTTTACAGTCTTTTCACCTTTTTGGAAATACTAGCTTCGGCGGCTATTTCTTACCTGCGGAGGGTTTTCAACCTTCATCCGCCGGCCTTTTTTTCCTTTGTTCCCCGTTAAAAACGAATCCGGTTTAAATCCTCCAGGCCCTTGATTTCCACCGGATCTTCAGAAAAGATCAGAAATACCGGATCCAAGGTCTTACAGCTTTGATGTTCCCCGGCGTATTGATGGTGGGTGGAGATCACCAACATCTCTTTATTAGCAAAGCCCACCACATTCTTCGCCTTGGGCCCATAGACCAAGGCCTTTTGCGGTGCTGTTCGACTTCCCGCCTCCAATATCTTTTCCAGGGCATTGTGAACCACCATGTATTCCCCCGCTTTATACTCCACTTTCCTTCCGGTTTCTTTTCCCTCGGCGAAATAGGTGTTGCCCAGATTTTCGTCCATCCGGAAAAAGAAGAAGTTTTCCAAAACCAGCTCCTCTACATATCTCCCGGTTTTCTGGTGAATTTCAAAAAAATTACATACCACGGGAATCTCCGGCAGGGTTAGGTAGTATTGATGAATTTCCAATCCCTTATAACGGTCTATGCCTTGGATTTCCGTGATCACCTTAAGGCCTTCCCAGCTGTTTCCTCTATTATCCGTCTTTACCATGAATTCTCCCCGGCGCTTTTGTTGCAGCATGGTTTCCAATTCATAATGCTCCGGTACAGCGTAGGCCCCGCCGGCCCAGGGATTCCACGGGAATTTTGAAACGTATTCCGGGTAACTGCTGTCCAGGACCTCTTTACCGTTGACGGTCAAGGAACACAGCCCATTGCTGAAATCCGGATCCGCAGAAAAACCGAGCAGACCGTTGCTTACGTGATAGCGTGTTCCCCCAGAAGTGACCTGATTGCTACGGAGGTTTTCTTTTTCAAGTTTAGAGGCCTCCGCAACCTTTTTTATCGAGGTCTCCCCCGTTAAAAATACTTGCCGGTGATACACCCGCCGGGTTTTTTTCAAATCCGCCGTAATTCTGAGGGTGTCCATGGAGCCTTTGCCCCCCAGGGGCTTTTCTCCGGCCAAAGGCTTTTCTACGGCGCTTTGAAGATCAACTTCCCAAACATCCTCCGAAAGGCCTTCTTCCTCCCGGTAGTTTTTTTCCAGGGGTCCAAGGACTCCCCGCTCGGATTCCATGGTGATCTTTCCACTGAGATTCGTAGACTTACGCTCTAAAAATTCAATGGCCGTCCGGCCCCTTAGGAAGGGGTTTTTTTCATTGACCCGAACTTCAAAGGTTTTTCCCGGTTCTTCGGCGTCTTTTACAGCAGGCTCTTCCTCCAGGGCAAAGCGACGAAGTTCCCGCCAGTTCTTCATGGTATTATACAGCATAAATACGGGCCGGGTGTTTCTTTTCTCCCCCTTGGGGATTTTTCCCAGATTTTCATTGATCTTTATAAAGGGCCCCTCCTGTTCCGGTATGATGTCCTTGGGCCATACCACGCCCCAGGAGTTTTCCCCTTCTCTGGCATAGCTCCAGTTTTCCGTGAAACCCCGGGCGTCAAAGTAACTCAGCCGGGATTCCTCCATCCCTTTTAAACCAATAATTTCATCATGATAAGAGAAGGTGGCGTTTGAAATTTTATGCCACAGGGTGCTGCTCACCCATAACGCCCGTTGCAAATCTTCTCCCCCGGTATTTTCCACTTCATAAAACTGTCTTAGCCTTCCATCCGCAAAGAGCTCCGACAGAGAATGAAGTTTAAGACCGGGAAAGTTTTCGGAGGTATACACCGCCCGTAGACGAATCCGGTCTTCTTCCGACTCATAGGTCACCTCATCGGGAAGCTTGTTGGAAAAGTCCGTTCCGAAGGGCCGTCCCAGTTTCGGATAACCGATTTCATCCCGACTTGGCCGGTCCAAATCCTCCAGGGTTATATGGTTCTCATATTTCACCAGGGTCAGCTTATAGGCTCCGTTTACCACACTCCATCCTTTTTCCGTGGCTCCGTAAAACTTCCCGCCTCTACCCCGTAAAAACCCTTTTATTTCTTTTTGAAAGGTCAGCTTTTCCTTTCCCAGGGAAACTTCAATATCGGTAAATCCTTGATAAAATCCCGGCTTTTTCACTTGGAAAAATACGGGCAGTGATTTTTTCTCCTTTCCCTGAAGACGAAGGTCCACTTCCCGGTCCTCCCACTGGATTTCTTCCCGGTCCACTAAGGAAAAGCGTACCTCGACGGCTTCCTCAAAACCGTTTTCCAAATCGATAAATCCCTTTGTTCTTTTTCCCGGAAAGCATTCCTTTTCCGGTATGGAAAATTTCAGATTCAGGGGAAACTTCGGTACAATCCCTAGCCGAAACTCCGCCTTTTTCCCGTTGATTTCAAGGTCTGCAGTAATGGCGGGGTGGGTCAGGTTCTCGGGAACAAGTTCTTCGATCGCCTCCACATAAAAAGAGGCTTCAAGGGTTTTCTCTTTTTGTACATCCACGGTTTCCTTATAGGAATACCGGATATTCTTATCACTTCGTCCCTTGATTCCAACCCTTAAGGGCTCAGAGGTCTTGTTGATGATTCGATAATAAACCGGGTAGCTTTTTTTAAAGGGAAATTCATTCTGCTCGGTATAACACGCTACTTTATAGTCCTTGGTCTCGATCAGGCGTAGCCCCCTGCCCCGTCGGCAGAACTCCGCCCGTAGGGTTTCCTCTTGGTTTTTCCACAGGTACTCATAAAAATGAAAGCCCTTTTCCACCCGACCGTCGGGCTCCACGGAAAGTTCCCGGGCCACATGGTCGTACCAGTGAAGATCCGTAAAGTATTCGGTGATGGCCTCGGTATTCAGCACCGTGGGCATAAAATTCATCAGGTGGATATGGGGATTGTCCTTCTCCCAGAAAAATCCGCATTTTTTATACAGAGGTACCGCTTTTAAATTGGAGGACCAGGTATACAGGTCCATCCGGGGCCATCCCTGCTCGACCGCCACCTCCAGGGCCTTTAAGAGCAGTTTTTTTCCGATTTTCTTTCCGTGATATTCGGGACGTACGTTGAGCAGGGGAATATAGCTTGCCCCTTCATCGTCTTCGTACTCTTTGAAACTGCAGTACCCCACCACGGTATCCCCCGAAAGGGCTACAAAATCCTTGATATTTCCTTCGTTTCGAATGCTGCTTTTCACCTGTGCTGCCGTACGGTTACCGTCCTGGCCTCCCCATTCCTCTTTGCTGGCATTCCACATATCCGCCAGGGAGGAGGCGTGGTGTTCTTCGAACTCCACAATTTCAATTTCCCGGTCCGGCCTTTCCTCCTTGTCGGCAGGGTTTTCCTTTCGGGATGTTTCCTTTCCGCTTTGCTTCATAATGTTCAACTCCTTAATTCATTGGACTTTGACGGATATTAAGGTTATGTAGGCCCTGACTTTGGGCTTTTGATCCGTCACGGTTTACCCATTCCATTCTATCGAAAACCTCCGCCGATGATAACCGCCTGGAGACTTTTCCCTTCTCCGCCTTAAGACCGAGGGCTTTAGCAAAACCCGGGGGAAGCCTGAGTATCCGCGGAAGAGCTCTTGGAACATGGAACTACGGCAGTCCTAAGGCTAAAAGGAGATGATCATGCCCCCCTCTCCCGCATAGGTCCCCATGGTGCCGCCCATTTCATAAATGATCACGTCCTGGGGTTCGAAGCGGCGGATGATTTCCTCTTTCAGTACCAGGGCATCCTTTTCATTGTTGACATGGGTGATTCCAAAGACCTTCTGGGAAAAATCCCCTCGCCGGTCATCGACGATTTCAAAGAGCCGCTCGGTAATTTTTTTCCGGCCCCGCCTTTTTTCCAACAGCTCCACTCTTCCCTCGACACCCTCCAAAAGGATTTTAATATTCAACATTCCCGCCACGGCGCCCTGCACTCGTCCCAGTCGCCCCCCTTTTACGATGTTTTCCAGGGTGTCCAGCAAGATGAAAATGTTCATTTCCTCCCGGTGTCTTTCCAGGGCGTCGATGATCTCTTCCAAGGACACCCCCGTCGCGGCCATCTCCGCCGCCTTTACCACCTGCAGTCCGTGGCCGATGGAGCCCCCCAGGGTGTCGAACACTGTAATGTTCCCATTGTCTTTTACCAGATCCTTTCCCAAGCAGGCGGATTGATAGGTGCCGCTGAGCTGTGAGGAAATGGTCAGGCAAAGAATTTCCGGAGCGTCTTTTTCCGACTTTTTCTCCAGGGCGCTCTCAAAGGCGTCCCGAAAGCGCTCGGGAGAGGGCTGGGAGGTCTTGGGAAGGGTCCCCGAGGCCGTCATCTTTTCCCCGAACTCCTTAGCGGTGATGTCTTGAAGCTCCACGTACTCCACGCCGTCGATGATAATTTTTAAGGGTACCACCTGAATGTTGTATGCCTTTAATACTTCCTTCGGTAAATCACAAGAACTGTCGGTAATAATCGAAACCATGGTTTATTCCTCCTATTCCCTGTTTTTTACTGAAAAATTACTGATGATTTCTTTTTCGGGTACTTTTTTTCTTTTTTTGATATTTATTTTCTTTACCGCTGTTTGTTATTGAATAATCTTCAGAAACGATTCAGATCCCCATAGGCCGGTACCCCATGCAGGGATGTGGCGGCTTTGATCCCCCGATGAATCGCCCGTTCCATGGCCAGGGCTGCCAGGTGACCTACCAGGCTGGGGTCCGCTTCCACGGCTCCCGTGGCGGCGGCAAAGATGGTGTCCCCGTCCACCATGGTATGACTGGGAGAAAGGGCCCTGGCATACCCGTTGTGGGCCATGGAGGCGATTTTATTCATTAGGGGTTTGGAAAACTTTCCGTTGGTGACCACAAGACCGATGGTGGTATTGCCGTTAAAGGGTTTGTCGTACATCCCCTGAACCATCACCCCTTCCGTCCGGAGAAACACCTGATTCTTTCGATCATAGACCCCTGCCAGGATTTCTCCGTTCTCCACCACATCGCCGAAACCGTTGACCGCCACAAGGGCTCCGACTTTCACACCGGCGACTTCCACGGCGTAGGTGCCGATGCCTCCCTTCATAGCATAGTCCATGCCCAGGATCTTTCCTACGGCAGCTCCGGTGCCCGCCCCCACGGTGCCTTGGGGTATGGTTTTTCCAGCGTTTTGTGCCGCAACGGTAGCCGCGGCGTAGCCCATGGCTTTGTCCGGTCGCACCTTGGGACTTCCCAGGGGCAGATCAAAGAGCACCGCCCCGGGGACGATGGGGACTTTCCCCACCCCCACGTCAAAACCGATGTTTTGCTCCTCCAGATAGGCCATCACTCCCGCGGCGGCGTCCAGGCCGTAGGCGCTCCCCCCGGAAAGGAGGATTCCGTGGAGGGTATCCACCAGGTTTTCGGATTTTAACAGATCCGTTTCCCGGGTTCCCGGAGCTCCGCCCCGAACATCCACCCCGGCCACGGCCCCCTTTTCAAACAAGGCCACGGTACAGCCGGTGCCCCCCTCTTTGCTTTGGCTATGACCGATTTTGATCCCTTCCATTTCCCCTAAGGAAATTTCCTTCATCCCCTTGCCCAGGTTTGATTCTTTTCTTTCTTCTTTCCTTTCTCTGTTCATTGCTTCCCCTCCTCAAGGTTTTCGCTGTTCCATTCATATTTTGTCCTTAGCCTTTCTTATACCCATTACAGGCGGGTTCTTCTCACAAAAATACGATAGACCACAAAATTTAATACCAGCACATAAAAAAGCCCGATGATAAGGTACATTTCGTAGGAAAGATTCAGCACCCCTTCCCCCCGAAACAGGACGCTGATCGCCTTTGCCGGCCAGAATCCGGGAACGAAGGAGAATATAAACTCCTTGGCGTCGGTAAAGATCAGTGCGATCACCGGGAAGATCATAAGGGTTCCGGTACCCTTCATCACCGCAAATCCCTCAATTTTATTACCGGCAAAAGCATTGATCAAAAATCCGGTGATCGGTGCGCTAAGAGAATTCACCGCGGCAATGATCACCGTCTCCCCCACGGTCAAGGGGCCGAAGTCCGCCACAAACATCACCAAAAATCCCGCCATAAAGGCCAGTAAAGTAACCAGGACCACCCGAAAGGCCAAAAAACCGCCCAGGCTTAAGGGAGAGACCCGAATGGCAGAGAGAATTCCGTCGTCCCGATCATCCAGGATGGAAAAGCCCATCAGCGCCCCGAAGATCATGGGCGTCAGCAGGGCCAGGGCCGCCATGGCAAAGTCGCCGAAGAGAACCAAGGAAAAAGCGGTGTTTTCATCGGCCCAGGGCAATAAATACCGCCCGATCAATGCGAAAACAATGGGATAGACCACCATAAACATCGTCAGGGAATCCCGGGTCCACTTTTTAAACTCGCTTCCAATAAAGGTTGTAAACATCAGATACCACTCTCCTTTGCAACGAAGGTTTCAAAGCCTTTACGAATAACCACTGCCAGCAGTAGGGACAGCGCGATCAGGTAAAATATGCCGTAAAAGACTTCCCAAGTTTCCACCCCGTTGGTAGTGGAATTTAGTAGCAGCAGGGAGGCCTTAGTAGGCAGGACGTACAGCAGATTGGTCATAAGATCCCCGGTAATCACCCCTACCTGCTCTAATACCACGGGAATTAAAAAGATGAACATATACTTAATCACCCCGGTTAACAGCTCCGTAAAACTCTTGGAACGGTAAGCCAGAAGGAACCCGATCATGGAGTGAAAAATACTGATAATGATCACATAAAGCACCAATAGAAAAATATTCAGATTGATTTCCTTAAAGATCCATGCATAAAGATAAAGAATTACCAAAGTCTGAAGATTGGAGACAATGTTTCCGATAATCTTTGAAATCATGTATTCTTCCTTGGTGATCGGGGCAACGAACAGACCCTTTAGGGTGTGTTCCTCCCGTTCAAAAAACATGCTGACGCCGATTAAGGTAATGGACATGGCGGTGGCATCAAGAAACAACAGCAGGGGAAAAATGTTGGTTACATCGTCTACATCGGTAAACTGTAAAACCCCGATCCAGATCACCGTCACCACCAAACTGGCTGCCATGATATGGTAACGCTGCAGTCGCTGAAGCTCTCCTATTAATAGGGTCTTAAGATTTCTCACGGTGCTCACCCCCGGTTATTTCAATGAAAATATCATCCAAAGTGGTTTCTTTGGAGTGCATGGTGATGATCCGGTGATTTTTCACCACCTGGAAGAATTCCTCATCCTCATGGAGTCCGTCCAGGGAGAAAACCCGGTTTTCCATTTTCCCTTCCTTTTCATATTCCACCTCCACCTGACGTTCTCCGTGCTGGAGTTTCAAATTTTTCGGGGAGTTGATTTCCACGATTTTTCCCTCGGCCATGAAGGCCACCCGGTCACAAAGCTCCTCCACATCATTCATCAGATGGGTGGTAAGAATTACGGTGCCGCCCTGCTCCCGGTACTCCCGGATCAAATTTTTAATAATCCGTGCATTTTTCGGATCCAGTCCCGCGGTGGGCTCATCCAAAAACAGCATCTTCGGCTTGTTGAGCAGGGCTTTGACGAAGTTCATGCGAATCTTCATCCCTCTGGAGAATTCCGCGATTTTTTTGTTCCGGTCCTCATAGAGCCCCAGCTTTTTCAGCAGTTCCTCCGGAGCTTCATGGTTTTTATAGAGCTTCATGAAAAACTCCAGGTTTTCCATGGCGGTGAGCTTGGAGAAATGAACGGGCACCTCAAAGCCCACGCCGATCTCCTCATAAAAATCCCGGCCGTAGTCCTTCAGGTTTTTTCCCTTATAGGTAATGCTGCCGTCAAAGTCCCGAAGGATTTTGATTAAAATCTTTTGGGTGGTACTTTTCCCCACGCCGCTGGGACCTAAAAGGCCGAAAATCTCCCCCTGCTGAATCTCAAAATCCAGGCCCTTGATGGTCTCCTCCTTGTTCTTCGGATAGGTGAAATGTAAATTTTCCACTTTAAACATGGCTTTTCCTCCTTTGATTATGGGATTTTTCTCATACTTTGTTCATGCTTTTCTTTCACTTTCCTTAAGCTTTTTTATTTTGCAAACCCTCTTGAAAAATATAGAGCATTTTTTCCACCCGTTCATAATACTCCTCCACATGGTCCATCAAATTTTGATTTTCCTTTCCTTCCAATACGCTGTCCGCCAGATTCAGATTTAAAATATGGGCCATATAGGCGGCGGTTTGGATGTCCGCCTTCGGATCGATGTCTCCCCGGTCCCGGCCCCGTTGAAAGATCATTTCATAAAAGGCGATACTTTTTTCCGTCAGCCCTTCGGTGACCTGATCCCGGACGGCCTTTTTTTCCTTAAACAGCTGATTGCCGATGCCGGCGTACTTCGGATGATCCTTGGCAAACTGGATCCCCGCCCGGTACAGCCCCTTTAAAATCTCAAAGGTTTCCCCCTCCTCCATCAGGGTAAGTACCGGGTTCAAATAAGCCATTTTTTCATCAGCGATGATTTGCAGCACATAGCGGTACAGATCTTCGATTCCCTCGAAGTACTGATAAAAACTGCCCCTTGGAATGCCCGCCTTCTTAATGATCCTGGCAATGCTGGCGTTGCTGTAGGTCTCAGCGGAGAACTCCTTCATGGCGGCGGATATGATTTTTTCCTGTTTTTCTTCGTCGATATTAAAAAACGTCGCGTTTGGCAATGGTCTCCCCTCCTTTCGGTATCAGAGATGACAGGGGGACGGAGTTTTTGTCATCAAAAGATGACAAAAACTCCGTCCCCCTGTCATCTCGCTGTCATCCTCGATCTTCCAATCTTTAATGTGACAACCCTGTCACCCTTAGTCAAAAAATATATGTGACACCTATGTCATTTATGCTTTCATTATATGACATAGGTGTCACATTGTCAAATCTTTTTTTGAATTTTAAAAATATTCCCCGAACTATGGCTGATGTCCCGGTGGTCTTATAGCCGGGGTTTGGCGAAAATCATTTTCCCGGCGGCGGTTTGGAGGACGCTGGTGACAGACACTTCGATATCCTGGCCCTTGTAGGCTTTTCCGTTTTCCACCACGATCATGGTTCCGTCGTCTAAATAGGCAAGGCCCTGATTGGCCTCTTTTCCGTCGGCGATCACTTCCACTTTCATGTCTTCCCCGGGAATGACCACGGGTTTGACCGCATTGGCCAGCTCATTGATGTTGAGGACGGGAACCCCTTGAAATTCCGCCACCTTATTGAGGTTGTAATCATTGGTGATGACTTTTCCCGAAAGCTGCTTGGCAAGCTTTAACAGCTTCACATCCACCTCTAAGGCTTCTTCGTAATCGTTTTCAAAATCATGATCCAGAATCTGCACTTCAATTCCCGGTTCTTTTTGCATGGTGTTCAGCACATCCAGTCCCCGTCTTCCCCGGTTTCGTTTCAGAGAATCCGAAGAATCCGCCACATGGCGAAGTTCCTTGAGTACAAACTCCGGCACCACAATGGGGCCTTCTAAAAATTGGGTTTTGGCAATGTCATAAATCCTTCCGTCGATAATCACCGAGGTATCCAAAATTTTCGGCGTCGCCCCACCGGTGGGAACTTCCGGTTTTTTGACCACCTTTTCTTCCGGCTCCTGCTTTTCCGTCCTGCCGATGGTTAAGAGATCCTGGCCCCGCTGAGTGGCCAGGCGGATGCCCAGGTAGCCGAGAAATATGGCGGCAATCAGTGTCAGTCCTTCCCCCAACAGCGGGAAGGGGATATTCAGGAGCAGGCGGCTGATAAAATAGGTCACCGTTAGGCCTGCCAAAAGCCCGACGGTACCAAGAACAATATCCACCGTGGGAATTTTGGAAAATTCCCCTTCGATTTTTCGTATCAGCTTTCTTCCCAGGGCGATGATTTTCGGAGCCAGGGCATAGATAATAAGTGCGCTTAGAATGAATGCGATCAAACTTGCCAGAATGCCGCTTTGAAGTCCTTCAAAATTTTGATCAAAGTATCTTCTGCTATAATAAAAAATTATAAGTCCCGTAACTCCCCCCAGAACCGTAATGATCCAACGTGCAATTTTACTGAACATAATGTCCTCACCTCTTTCGTTTTTTCTATTTGAAAAATTGTGTCCTTCAATGGATGTATTGTTGTATTTCCCTGTTTTTCAGCTTTTTGTTCATACTATTTACGCCTTCATTTATTTATACCCTTAATTACCTAATTTCCCCGCACAATATATTATACGCTAAAATTGTGTAGAAACTGTGTCATCATCCCGGATTCAGTCATCAAAGTTTAAAATCTTTAAATCCTGCATATTCTTAAAGATATTTTCCATTTTTTCGTCCAGGGCGGTAATCTGCTCCGCCGCCTCCTGTAGATCCTTGGTCAGGGACTCCGGTACGTTTCTGAGATTTTGCTTGTAGTAGATTTTATGCTCCAGGCTGGCCCAAAAGTCCATGGCCACGGTACGAATTTGCACCTCTACAGGGATCCGCTCGATACGGTCCGTAAGGAATACGGGAACCTGCAGAACCAGATGAAAGCTTTGGTAGCCGTTGGGTTTGGGATTTTCGATATAATCCTTGTATTCGATAACCTCCAGGTCCGGATGCTGCATCAGCATCCCCGCCAGCCGGTAAATATCCGACCGAAAGGAGCAGATCAGGCGAACTCCGGCCACATCCTGGACGTAGCGGTGAATGTTTTCCCGGTTCAGGGCCACTCCTTTACGCTCACATTTGTCGATCACGCTTTGCCAGGTTTTCAAACGGCTTTTCACATGTTCTATCGGGTTGTAACTGTTTCCCCCGGCGAGCTCCTCCTGGAGAGTTTGCACCCGGGTTTTCATTTGATACAGGGCAAATTCGTATAGCTTTAAGAGCTTTTTCCCCTCATTGTCACAGACGTCGGTTCCCAGAAAAAAAGTCTTTTGTGCTTCCAGATTCTCCATTTAATTCTCCTCCTGCTCTTTTGGAATATCAATGATAAAGGTACTGCCTTCCCCGATTTTGCTGTCCACGGTGATTTTCCCGCTGTGAATTTCGATGATCCGCTTCACTAGGGGAAGTCCCAGGCCGCTGCCTTCGCTACTGTGGTCGGTGCTTCCCTGGTAGAATTTTTCAAAAAGTCTATTCGCCGTATCTTCCGTCATACCGTAGCCCTGGTCTCGAATTTCAATGATGAATCGGTTGTCCCGCACCTCTCCCCGAATCGTTACTTCGGTGTCCGGTTTCGAGAATTTAATAGCATTTCCCAGGAGATTCAGCCATACCTGCTGCATCAGCTCTTCACTGCCCCGAAAAGTCATTTTCTCCATATCGATCTGAAAACTCAAATCTTTTTCCTGCCATCGTTCTTCCAACAGCAGGACCGCTCTTCGAATCTGTTCGTCCAGGGAGAAGGTTTCCGCTATTTCGGGAATCTCCTGGTTCTCCAGTTTGGAAAGCTTCAGCAGATTCGAGGATAAATGGGCCAGGCGATCGGTTTCGTAGACGATGATGTCCAGGTAGTCCCGGCGCTCCTCCTCGGTCATCTCCGGATCCTTCAAGAGGTTGGCGAAGCCTTTGATGGAGGCCATGGGTGTTTTGAATTCATGGGATACATTATTGATAAAGTCCTTTCGGAGAACCTCCATGTTTTGAAGCTCCCGGACCATACGATTGAAGTTTTTCGTCAACAGACCGATTTCATCCCTGCTTCGAACCTCCAATTGGGTGTCGAAATTTCCCTGGGCCACACTGCGGGTGGCTTCCGTCAGACGAAGGATCGGCCGCACTACCCGTCGGGTCAGTACCATGGTGAGAATGATCCCGATGGCGATGTAAAACACCAAGGCGTCCCAGACCCGAAGGGCGGTAAAGGTGAACAGGGAGCTGTCGGGTTGCAGTCCGATTTCCAGCACCTCTCCCCGGATCAGGGTGTAGGCTTTCAATCCGAAGATCTTTCCGTCTCTTCGGTAGATGGTCTCTCCCCTTTCCAGAGTTTCCCGCGCTTCTTCCCCTAGGGAAAGTTCGCCGATTTCCCGGGGGCGGACCTGGTGCATGGAGGTGGAGGTGATCTCGATCATCTCTTCCGTGGTCAGAGCGGTTTTATCCTCCAGTTCCCTCAGGGCATTGGCAATTTCTCCGTGATTACGCCGAAGTTCTCCGGGAACGTTGGGGGAAACCACGGTGGAGGCTAAAAAAGAAAGCCCTGAGGAGAGAATTATAATAGCAATGAACATCAGAGCCAGTTTGACGCCGATTTTTCTTAACATTTTTTCTCCGCCTTATAGCCCAGGCCCCGAACCGTAAGTATTTCAAACTCTTTCATATGGCTGAAACGATTTCGGAGTCGTTTAATATGGACATCGATGGTTCGCTCGTCGGACTCCGCTTCCAGCCCCCAGATTTCATCCATCAGTTGTTGCCGGGTAAAGATTTTTCCCGGATAGCTTAAGAGCTTAAAGAGTAAATGAAACTCCTTTTTCGGCAGGTCCACGGTATCTTCCTCCCCTTCCACGGTTAAGCGGTCCCAGTCCAACTCAACCCTTCCGAAATTCAGTCTCCGCTCGCTTTGAATTTTAGAGCGGCGAAGCAGGGCCTTGACCCGAAGGAGCATTTCGTCCATATCCACGGGCTTGACCATGTAGTCATCCGCCCCCAGGGTAAAGCCCTTTTTCTTGTCCCCCAGGGATTCCTTGGCGGTAATCATCAGGATGGGCAGTTCGAACTTCGATCCCCGGAGGGCATCGGTCAGGCGGTAGCCGTCCAGGCGGGGCATCATAATATCGGTGATCAGTAAATCCACATGCTCCTTATCCAAAATCCTTAGGGCTTCCTCTCCGTCCACGGCCTTTAACACCCGGTAACCCTCCCGTTTCAGTACGGCTTCCATCAGGCGTTGCAAATTTTTATCATCCTCGGTAATCAGTATGTTGAACATGGTATCCCCCTCCTGTAGTAATTTTTCAGGACTTTCTTTTTCTCTGCTTTCTTATCTCTGCTTTCTTATTTCTGGTTTCCTTATTCTAAGTTTTCTTATCTAAGCCTTCTTATGATCCTAAGGTCATCTTATCACGGTTATATGAACTTATTATGAACTTTTGGGACTTTTCCAAAAGAAATCTTCTCCTTAGACGTTCTTTCCAAGCTTTAAGTTCCATAGGTAAACCTTCGCCACAGGGCCTCCATGGGCCCCGTCTTCCAACGGCTGAGCCACCATTTGCTGAGGAGGATCTGCAGGATGAAAAAAGCCGTGGCTAAGGGAAAGAAGCTCCAGTAGGGCAGCCTGCCGTAAAAACCCAGTCCGTAGCCGTTAAAGACCCAGCTCCAAAAGAGAGTCTGGATCAGATAATTACTCAGGGCGGTTTTCCCCAGATATTTCAGGGGATTCAGGATTTTTTTCCAGGGCGTCTTTCCCAGAAGCAGTAACAGTCCCGATATATAAAAGGCGCTGCCGGAGAGGGTAAGGGTTTCCCTGAAAATCCCCTCCAGAAAAGCGAAGGTGTAATAGGGATTCTCCCCTCCGGTGTAAGGTCTGAAAAACAGCAGCCCCAGGATCATGATCAACGAGATGGCCGCACTGTATCGAAGGGTTTTCAACAAAGTCCCCCGGTGGTCCTTCAGGTTTTCAAAGAGTTTTTTCCGTCCCAGATAAAAGCCCAGGTAAAAAAGCCCGAGGATTTTCGGCAAAATGAAAACAAGATCCACCGGGGCATTTTGGACTTCATGAACCAGGCGGAAGCGAAGAAGCTCCCAATAGGAGCCTCCGCTGTAGACGCTGTCGGCGTAGGGACTCATCTCCGAGGTGACCATGGCATGAAACAGAATGGGCACTTCGATCAGGGCGTTTAACACCCCGGTGATAAACGCGGCAATCAAAAGCCAGATCAGGACTCCCCGAAGAAGGTCTTCCTCGGTTTTCTCCTTCCGCCACAAAAGCACCAGGCCTATTAAGGCATATACGTGAAGAATATCCCCATGCCAGACGAACACCATATGTAGGAGGCCGAAGAAAAGGAGGGCCAGCATTCGCCGGATGAAAAAGGGCTTCAGGGCCTCGGGGGATTGGATATCCTTTCCCTTCCGGTTCATGAAAAGAAAAAACCCCAGGCCGAAAAGGATGGAAAAGATCGTATAAAATTTTCCCTGAAAAAACACTTCGATGCCCAGGGCGGAGAGGTGATTGATGCCCTCCAGGCCCATTCTCGAAACACTAAAGCCCGTCCGGCTGGTATGCATCATCGTAAGATTGACCAAGAGCACCCCGAACAGGGCAAACCCCCGCAGGATGTCCAAGGCTTCAATTCGTTTTTTTCTCGCTTCCATGGTCGCCTCCTAAAAAAAAGACAAAGAAGCCGAATCCACCGGTCCTTTGTCTTCCAAGTTTGTGTGCTTATTTTCTACAGTAAATCATCCAGTACCGTATCTTCCCGGATCACAACCACATCATCGTAGCCCGCATTTTCCACCTGTTTCGCTTTTTTTCCCACTTTATTAAAGGATCGGATCATGGATACAATCTGTCCCCGATCCCGAAGGGCTTCCGCGAAGGCCACGGTTTTTTGCAGGTCCTCCTCGGTGGTGTAAATCAAGGCCCGTTTCTTCGGCTTTTCAGGAATCACAAAGTCCTTAGACTGAAGAATGGCAAAGATCCGCTCAAAACCGATGGATACTCCCACGCCCGGCATGGATTCCTTTTGAAACTTTGATAATAGGTCGTCGTAGCGTCCGCCGCCGGCGATGGAACTTTTAAAATCCCCGCTTTCGATTTCGAAAATCGGACCGGTATAGTAGCCCATCCCCCGTACCAAGGTGGGCTCAAATTCGATGGGATAGTAATCCTTCACATTGTCGATCAGCCGCTGAAGGTCCGTCGCCTCTTCGCTTTCAAAGGCTGTAAGGCCCTCTTCCTCGATGGTCTTTAAGAGTGCCAGCAGTTTTCTGGCAGACTCTTCCTCAAAGCCTTTTTCCAGCAGTTCCCGAAGCACCCCGTCGTCTCCGATTTTGTCCGCTTTATCCAGGGTAATGCAAAGGGTATCGAAGCCTTCCGCGGGAAGGCCTGAGCGCTCCACCATTTCCCGAAGGAGTCTGCGGTCATTGACCTTCACCGTACAATCATCAAAGCCCAGACGCTTTAAGGCTTTGGTTACGGTTAAAATCAGGTCGATTTCCGCATAAATGGAGTCGTCCCCTAAAATATCGATATCGCATTGGGTAAATTGACGGAACCGTCCTTTTTGAGGTTTTTCCGCCCGCCACACATAGCCCATTTGAAAGGCTTTGAAAGGATTCATTAAATCGTTACGGTTGTTGGCGTAAAAACGGCTCAAGGGCAGGGTCAAGTCGAAACGCAGCCCTAAATCGCAAAGGTCATTCTCCGTGGTGCTTTCCGTAATCTCTTGGGGACTGAATTTCTCTCCCCGTTTAAGAATTTTAAACAGCATCTGGAGATTTTCTCCCCCTTCGCTGTTGGTCAGTAGCTCCAGATTTTCGATGCTGGGGGTTTCAATCTGGGTAAATCCGTGTTCCTTATAAGTATTTTTTATGGTATCCTGCATCCAGCTTCGAAGTTCCATTTCCTCCGGGGTTACATCAAAGGTCCCCTTCGGCGGTAACGTTGAAAATTTCATATTTCCATCTCCTTTGGTTCTGTCTTTCGGATCGATCCCTGTGCCCTGTTTCCCTTTTCCTTAGGCTTTCAGATCCTCTAAAAAAGCATCCACCTTTTCTTTTTTCGTTGCCCAGGAAGTCACCAGGCGCAGGGCGGTGTGATGATTATCGATTTTTTTCCAACGATAAAACACGTACTTTTTCTCCAGCTCTTCGATCAATCGCTCGGGAAGGATGGGGAATAGCTGATTGCTTTCGGTCTCCGCCAAAAACTTATAGCCCTCCTCACGAATCCCCTCCCGCAGGCGGTCCGCCATTTCATTGCCGTGGCCCGCCAGTTGGAAGAACAGATCCCCTTCAAAAAGGGTGGTGAACTGTATTCCGAGAATTCTTCCCTTGGCCATAAGCCCTCCCCGCTGTTTGATGGCATAGCGGAAGTTTTTCTGAAGCTCAGGGCTGTTCAGGACGATGGCCTCCCCTAACAGGGCGCCGTTTTTCGTGCCGCCGATGTAAAAAGCGTCGGTCAGCGCGGCCAAATCCTTAAGGGTCAAATCGTTGCTTTTCGTCATCAAGGCGGAGCCGATTCGGGCGCCGTCCAGGTATATTTTCAGCCCCTGCTCATCGGCAAAGGCCCGAAGTTCCTGTAATTCCTTTTTCGTATAACAGGTTCCCACCTCCGTGGTGTTGGAGATGTAAATCACTCGGGGCAGGACCATGTGCTCGTCCTCATGTTCCTCTAACACCTCTAAAATATCGGCGGGAGTGATTTTTCCGTCCTCTGTGGGGATGGTATTGATCTTATGGCCGGTGGCTTCAATGGCGCCGGTTTCGTGCACGGCAATATGGGCGCTTTCCGGCGCAATCACCGACTCGAAGGGCCGAAGCATGGCCCCTAGGGTGGTTAAATTCGCCTGGGTACCCCCGGAGACCAGATGAACTTCCGAGGAGTGGTTCTCTCCCAAGAGCCGCTTAATTTCTTCCTTGGCCTGTTTGGTGTGGAGGTCCTCTCCGTAGCCTTCCTGGGCTTGTTCATTGGTTTCCTGAAGGCGCTTTAGTATTTCGGTATGGGCCCCTTCACTGTAATCATTGATAAAAAAACCTTTATTCTCTTCATTGAATTCCATTTTTCTCACCCGCTTTTCTTTCCCTTGGAAACATTGGTATTACCCCTTCCCTCGGGAGGATTACATGCTCGATACGGAACGTAAGTTGTCCGTGTTTCCGATTTCCTCTGCTGCGATGTTGCGTAAGTAACTCATTACCGACTTTCGGGTAATGATGCCCACAAAAATCTCCTGATCATCCACGACAGGGACAAAGTTTTGTTTCATAATCAAATCCACAACTTCCTCGATCTCCGCATTGATAGAGACAGGATGATTGCTCATATTTTTCGGAACCTTTTTAAGAGAAATTTTATTGGTTCCCTCAAAGGTTAAATTCGGTGTGTTTTTCATCTTCCAAAGCAGATCCCCTTCCGTCAAAGTTCCCACATATCTCCCCTGTTTATCTACGATGGGTATGGCGGTATAACGGTGATACTCCATTTTCTCCAAGGCTTGACGCATGGTGGCGTCCTTCTCGAGGCAAACACTCTCATGTTTCGGTGTAATAAAAAATGCAATATTCATTTTTAAATCTCCCCCTTATTCTCCATTATAACAAGAAAAATCATTTTTGTATAATAGGACGGATTTATTTTGTGAAAAATTAAACCCTTTCCTGAACGATGGACTTTACCTTGGCAATCATAATATCGATGGCCACCTGGTTAAAGCCTCCTTCGGGAATGATGATATCGGCGTACTTTTTATTCGGTTCCACAAACTGAAGATGGGCGGGACGCACCGTGCTTAAATATTGATCGATCACCGACTCCAGACTTCGTCCCCGGTCCTCGATATCCCGAAGGATCCGCCGGATGATTCGAACGTCGGAGTCCGTATCCACAAAGATTTTAATATCCAGCATGTCCCGAAGCTTCGGTTCGTCCAACAGCAGGATGCCTTCTAAGATAATAATGTCCTTGGGATAAAAGGTGGTGGTTTCTTTCTTTCGATTATGGTTTTCAAAATCATAGGCGGGCTTTTCGATGCACTGCTTATTGGAGAGCTTTTCCAAATGTTCGATCAAGAGATCCATGTCAAAGGCCAGGGGGTGGTCGTAGTTGGTCTTGGTCCGCTCCTCAAAGGTTAAATGAGACTGGTCCTTGTAATAGGCGTCCTGTTCAATAATGGCAATGTTTTTCTCCGACAAACTGTCGTAAATCGCCTGGGCCACGGTGCTCTTTCCGGAACCGGTGCCTCCGGTGATTCCGATTAAAATAGGTTTATGATTCATCATGATCCATCCTTTCTTTTCGAAGCATGTCATAGGGTTTGACCGGCCGGTTTACCGGGATTCGAACCTGTTGTTTCGGGTGGGGGGCTACATCGATGGGCTCCCCTTCCTCATTGATCATCTCCGTGATCACGAAGGTCTGGGTCTCCTTTTCCGGGCCCACAATTTCCACGGTGTCCCCTTTAAAGAAACGGTTTCGCTGCTCAATCACGGCGGTGCCGGTTTCCTCATCGTAGGATTTTACCAGACCGATAAAGGTATAGTCCCGGTGATAGGTTTTGTCGGCGTAGATGTGTTCCTTTTCGTCGGGCTTGTCAAAGTAAAAACCCGTGGTGAATTCCCGGTGACTGACCTTTTTGATTTCCTGCATCCACTCCGGCTTAAAGGTCCAATTTTCCGGATCCTCATAGTAGGCGTCGATGGCCATACGGTAGGCTCGAACGATGGTGGCCACGTAATAGATGGTCTTCATCCGCCCCTCAATCTTCAGGCTTTTGATCCCGGATTCGATCATCTCGGGAATATGGCCGATCATGGACAGGTCCTTGGAGTTCATAAAATAGGTGCCCTTTTCATCTTCGTAGATGGGCATGTACTCTCCCGGCCGTTGTTCCTCCACTAAGTAGTAGTTCCAGCGGCAGGGCTGGGCGCAAGCGCCGCGGTTGGCGTCCCGGTTGGCCATGTAGTTGCTGAGCAGGCACCGTCCCGAATAGGAGATGCACATAGCGCCGTGGACAAAGGCTTCCAGTTCCACCTCGGGGTGAATCTTTTCCCGAATTTCGTGGATTTCCGGAAAGCTCAGCTCCCGGGCAAGAACCACCCGCTCCGCCCCCATTTTATGCCAGAAGTTGATGGTCCGGTGATTGGTGGTGTTGGCCTGGGTGCTGATATGAATATCCATATCCGGCAGGGTCTCCTGCACCAGCTCAAAGGTTCCCGGGTCGGAAACAATCATGGCATCAATGCCGGTTTTTTCCACCTGTAGTAAATACTCTTCCAATCCTTCAAAATCCTCATTATGGGGAATGATGTTCAGGGTCAAATACACCTTAACCCCCCGTTGATGGGCAAAGGCCACCCCTTCTTCGATTTGCTCTATGCTGAAGTTTTTTGCGGCGGCACGCATACCGAAAATCTGTCCGCCGAGATAGACCCCGTCGGCGCCGTAGAGCACCGCCATTTTCAGGCGCTCTAAATCCCCCGCCGGGGCCAGTAGTTCCACTTTTTCCATGAATGTTCCTCCTAGTTTTTCTTATATGACAAAGCTACGCCGTCGCCGATGGGGATAATGCTGGTGGTCAACTCCCGATGGTGGGTGATGTATTCCAGGTATTCCCGCATTCGATGGACGATGGTGCGTTTCCGTCGTTGTACCAGCTCTTCGCTGGAGACCATTCCCTTATATAATATATTATCGGAGATCAACAGTCCACCGGGCTTTAGTAGGGATATGGCAAGATCCAGCATTTCCCGGTAATGTCCCTTTCCCCCGTCCATGAATATCAGGTCGTAGTCCCCCGGTAAAAAATGTAGAGTTTCCAAAGCGTCTCCCGGGATGATTTGAATTTGGTTTTCATAGCCCCCCCGGCGGATATTCTCCCCGGCCAGGGCCACCATTTTCTCATTTCGCTCCAGGGTAACGATGCGCCCCTCTTCTTCCATGGCCTCGGCCATGATCATGGCGGAGTAACCGATGGCGGTGCCGATTTCCAAAATCTTTTCGGCTTTTGAGGTTTTTACCAGGACCTGGATCAGTGCTGCCACCTCCCCCTGGATAATGGGCACATGATGAGCCGCCGCGTAGTCCTCCAGCTCTTTTAAGAGGCCCTGATGTTGGGGAAGCAGCTCTTTTATATAGTCCTTTACATGCTGTTGCACAATTTCTTCCTCTTCAATCGATGGCTGATGATTCTTATTATTCATTGCAATCCTCACTTCTTTCTTCGTGTCTGTTTTCCCTGTTCTTCAGGGTATCCCTAACTACCCCGGGCTTTCGGAGCTTTCCTCTTTCCCGGCGGCCCCTCTTTATCCTCCCGGCTCCTTTTCGTTCCTTCAGCCCTTTTCTTTCCTTCGACTCTTTTCTTTCCTTCAACCCTTTTCGTTCCTTCGGCTCGCTTCTTTCCTTCGACTCTTATCGAGACCACACCTAGGAAAACAGCATAAGCAGCGGAACCAGGATCGGTACCATACTGGAAAGCACTACGCCGGTGATAAAGGAGATAATGGCGATATGGGCATTGGTGGACCTGGAGATCACCGGAAGCACCGTATCCATGGCGGTGGCTCCCGCGGGAGCAATGGCCTCGAGTTTTCCGATATACTTGGCGATGAAGGGAATGGACACCAGGGCGATGACTTCCCGGGAGATGTTGGTCACAAAGGCCAGGGTTCCCAGGTAGGCACTGTGCTTGGAAAGCTCAATGGCGGATAGGGAGTACCAGCCGAAACCGGCGCCAATGGCGGCGGATTCCGCCAAATTCATACCCATTACAATCCCCGCCAAGGTTGTGCCCAGGATGCTTCCCACCGCCACCATTAAGGGAACCAGAAAGACTTTGAATCCGATTCTCCGGATTCTTCCCAGGATCCCCCGGTTAGAGCCGATGTCGATGCCTACGAAAAACAGCAATAGGCCTAAGCCGAAACTGATCCAAAAACCCATGGACTCCTGCAGACTTTCGGGAAAGAGAAATATTCCGCTCAGGACCCCCAGGGCCACAGTTAGTAAAATTGTGATACTCACTGATCCTCACCACCTTTTACAAGGACCTTCGAGGCAATCAGGCGGACCCCGAGGATACTAAAGAGGATGGAGGCCACCGCGAAGATGATCCCCTGCACCCCTATGGTGCCAAAGGACTGAATCACTTCCTCATCCAAGCCGATGGACACCCCCATAATAAAAAGCAGCAATAACAGGCATAAAAACTGGATGGTATCGATTTTTTTCATCAAGGGCTTCGGAATCAGTTTCCGATTTCCTAAAAACGCTCCAAAGATCATAATTGCGATATAAAGTAAAATATTCATCTTCACACCTCTTTCCCTATGTATTGGGATGACAGGACGGCGGATGACAGCGGGGCGGATGACAGCGGGACGGAGTTATTGTCATCTAAAGATGACAATAACTCCGTCCCGCTGTCATCTCGTCCCGCTGATCTCCTGTCATCCCGGTCATCTTTTTAAAACTACGCAAAAATGAAACTCTAACATCCACCGTTAGAGTTCCATATTTAATGTCCTATTTTATTATAATATACTTTTATTTAAACTTCCATAATTATAGGCAGAATCATTGGACGCCGCTTGGTTTTTTCATAGAGGAAGCCTTTTAGCTGATCCCGAATGGCCCCTTTGATTACGGACCATTCTTTGGTGTTTTGCTTCTCGCAACTTACCAAGGCTTTGGATACCACGTCTTTGGCTTCCGACATCAGAGACTCGGATTCTCGAACGTAGACAAAACCTCGAGAGATGATATCCGGTCCGGCCATTACCTTTCGGTTTTCCCGTTTGATGGTGACCACGACGATCATCAGTCCGTCTTCCGCTAAGTGCTTACGATCCCGTAGAACGATGTTTCCGACATCTCCTACACCCAGACCGTCCACAAGAACCTGTCCGGAAGTGATTTTTCCGATCACCTTGGCGGATTCCTTGGAGAATTCCATAATGTCTCCCGTCTCTCCGACGAAAATATTTTCCTTGGGCATGCCCAGCTCTTCCGCTAAGAGTCCGTGCTGACGAAGATGTCGTACTTCCCCGTGTACGGGAATAAAGTACTGAGGCTTCACCAGTCGGTGCATCAGTTTTAATTCTTCCTGGCAGGCATGTCCGGAGGTGTGCACATCATATAATTTATCGTAAATGACTTCCGCGCCGCGATCATATAATAGATTCATTACTTTTCCAACCAGTTTTTCATTCCCGGGAATCGGTGTGGAAGAAAATACCACGGTATCTCCACTTCGAACATCCAGGGTACGGTGTTCGTCACTGGCCATTCTTGGAAGGGCCGCCATAGGCTCTCCCTGAGAACCGGTAACCACAACCACCACTTCTTCATCAGGATAATCGTCCATTTCCTTTTCCGTAATGGTAATTCCCTCGGGGATATTCAATACCCCTAAGTCCTGGGCTACGGCGCCGACGGTCAGCATACTTCTTCCCGCAAAGACCACCTTACGGTTGTACTTTACACAGGAATTTACAATCTGCTGAATTCGGTGCACATGGGAGGCAAAGGTCGCAATAATAATACGACTTTTTCTGCTGCTGAAAATCTCATCGAAGGTATCTCCCACGCTTTTTTCCGAACGGGTGGTTCCCGGACGCTCGGCATTGGTACTGTCCGCCAGCATTACCAGTACCCCTTTTCGACCGATTTCCGCGATTTTATCCAAATCGATGATCTGATCGTCAATGGGGGTATAATCAATTCGAAAGTCTCCCGTATGGAATACGATGCCCGCCGGGGTTTCCACCGATAAGGCAAAAGCATCGGGAATACTGTGGGAGGTGCTGATGAACTCCACTTTAAAAGCGCCTAGTTGAATCTTTTGTCGAGGCTTTACCCGCTCAACGTGGGCATTTTTCATTTTAAAGCCCTTTAATTTGTTCTCGATCAATCCTACGGTCAGTCGGCTTCCGTATACCGGGACGTTGATTTTTTTCAAGACATAGGGCAGGGCTCCGATGTGGTCTTCGTGTCCGTGGGTAATAACAATTCCCTTTACCTTATCCTTGTTCTTCAATAAATAGGTGATATCCGGAATTACGATATCCACCCCTAACATTTCTTCTTCAGGAAAACTCAGGCCGCAGTCGATGATTAGAATCTCGTCCTCATATTCGATGGCGGTCATGTTCTTTCCGATCTCCCCTAGTCCTCCTAGCGGGATAATTTTTAACTTGTCTTTTTTACTTGCCAAATTTGTCACTCCTTCTACTATTTCTGTTTACAATCCGTACATAGACCAAAGAATTTTAATTTATGGTCCTTTATGTCGAAATCATATTCTTTTTCAATTTCTTTTTCCAAATGATCCAATAGATCAATTTTTACTTCAATAATTTTGCTGCATTCCTGACAGATTAAATGATGGTGCTGATGATCCTCGTCGTCGGTTTTGATCTCGTATCGTGAACATCCGTCGTCTAAGTTGATCCGGGAGATAATATCCATTTCCTCCAACAATTGCAGGGTTCGATACACCGTAGCCAGACCGATTTCCGGACAGTCCTTTCGAACCAGTTCGTAAATCTCTTCCGTGTTCAGGTGTTCTCCCTTGTTTTCTATAATTACATTTAACGTCGCCCGTCGTTGGGGGGTTAATTTACTTCCTTTTTCTTTTAATCGGCCCTTTAAAGTATCCATGGTTTCCAACATATTTTTCGCCCTCGCTTCTCAATTAATAATTGTTTTCACAACTCAGTATACTGGATTTTCCTTCAGCTGTCAAACTTCTTTTTGCCAACTGATAATCCCCTGAAACAATTAGCCTTCGATCTCCACGGGGATCTCTTCTAAGAGCTGAATTCCTTTTGGTGTTACTTCGCAGTTATAGGCTCGGAAATTTACACCGGCTTTTTTTGCCAGGGTGACGGCTTTGGAAAACTCGGCGTCCATGGCCCCGTTGGGGCGAAAGAACCGTCCGTCTTTTCGCTGCACCACAAAAAACACTTCTCCCCGGTACCCGGCCTTTAAGCCTTCCATCAGCTCTAAGACATGCTTGACCCCTCGGAGGGTGGGGGCATCGGGGAAGGTGGACAACCCTTCGTTTTTCACCAGGGTTACGCATTTCGCCTCGATCAATGCCAATTTTTTGGTTTTCGGATTCAATAAGCTCAGGTCAAAACGGCTTTTTCCGAAGGTCACTTCCCGCTTCACCGTTGTGAATCCTTCAAAACCGGGAATACTTCCCTCTTTAAAAGCCTTTTCCAGCAATTGATTGGGCAGTTTCGAATCAATGGATACTAAAGTATCCCCATGATAAACCATTAATAGATCAAACTTGGTTTTTCGATGGGGCTGATCTACTTTTCGAAGGATTACCGCCGCGTCCTTTACCAGAAGTTCCTTCATCCGTCCGGTATTGGCTATGTGTACCCGCTCCAGGCTCCCTTCAACGAAGACCTCCCCGATAAAACGGTTCACCCTTCGTTGAAACAGGCCCGGGACCTTCTCGCCGGGAATTTCTATAAAACCCATGGGTTTTTACTCTTCTTCTTCTTCGCTATGGTCATGATCCTCTTCTACTATGGTTTCATAGGCATCCACGACTTTTTGATATTCCTCGTCATCTTCAATGGCTACTAAGACAAAATCGTCCTCGGCCACCCCTTCGTTTTCGATTCTGAAAACGTAGGCTTCTTCCTCTTCTTCCTCTTCCAAAGGCATTAAGATCGTATACTCTTTGCCTTCCAGCTCCAAGGTCATAATAATCTCAAAATCCTTTTCCTCATCGTTCTCGTCAATCAGGGTAATAATGTTTTCTTTTTCTTCCATGGTCAAAAACCTCCTTTGATTTTTCTTGCTTTTTTAATGTAATGATTCGTTAATTATATGCTTTCTTACATCTTAATCTTATTAGGGTTACGCTTATCAGAGTATTATAAACTGTCCAGAGCATTATAAACTGTCCAGAGCAAAATAAACTGTCCAGAGCATTATAAACTGTCCAGATATCCTTGCAGGATATGCACCGCCGCCATCTTATCGATGACTCCTTTTCGTTTTTTTCGACTGACATCCGCCTCAATTAAGGTTCGTCGGGCGGCTTTCGTACTCAGCCGTTCATCCCAGTAGATGACCTTTACATCGAATTTATTCTTCAGCTTCTCGCAAAAGGCCTTGGTCTTCTCCCCTTGGGGGCCCAAGCTGCCGTTCATGTTTTTCGGCAGTCCCGCCACCACGGTGTTAATTCCGTAGGCCTTGATCAGCTCTTCCAGGCGCTGAAAATCTTCCTTTTTGCTTTTTCGAAAAATGGTCTCTACACCCTGGGCAGTAAATCCCAAGGCATCGCTGACCGCCACACCGATGGTGCGGTCCCCCACATCCAGTCCTAAAATCTTTTCCATACATCCTCCTTATGGCCGGTTTGCAGTTAAATTACTTTAATACAAAAGTCCGGACAAACCTTCCCGCAGTATCCGCAAAGCACACAGCGCTCCGGATCCACCACGGCCACCTTCGCCCCGGCTTTTTCCTGAAGACTGAGGGCCTTCATATTGCATCGTTGTACGCAAAGACCGCAGCCCCGACACCAATCTGCGATTTGCAGGGTGCGGGTTTGGGCCTTGATTTTTTTTATAGTATCCCGGGAAATTTCCCTGTTGGAAAAAATCCCCGCATTTACTTCCACTTCTTCTTTTGTCTGCATACCTACGGCCACGGCGTCTATGTCCGGCAGGTTTAACACGTAGTCAAAACCCTTTTGAAAATCCGAAAGAAGATGTCCCCCGCCCAAGGGTTTCATCGCGAAAATGCCGATATCCTTTTCCTTGGCCCTATGTATCGCCTGGAGCATTTCCCGGATGTCTCCGTCCACGATGCCCAGTCCCTGGTAATTTACGATGGGATGGACCACATCTACGGCCCCGTGCTCTGCGGCGGCCTGCACCCCGGAAACAAAATGGGTGGAAATGCCGAAACTTTTGATGACCCCTTCCTTTTTCTTTCGAAGAAAAAAGTCGATGGCCTCCCCGTGCCCCCGAAGGGTGTGCTCGCTTTCCTGTTCATGAAGCATAAACAGATCGATATAGTCGGTTTCAAGCCCCGTAAGGGCCTCTTCCAAACTATCCTTTGCGGTATCCTCGGAATAGGCATAGGATTTGGTGGCAATGTTTATTTTATGCCGTCCCCACTGTTTTAACGCCCCTTTGATCTGATGATAATTTCCGTAAAGAGAGGCGGTATCAATGAAGTTCACCCCATGATCAAAGGCATGAAGCAACAGGGCTTCTCCTTCTTTTGGAGAAAGGTTTCGCTGCAGGGGGCTCATGGTCAGGGATCCGAAACAGAGTTTCGATACCTTCAGTTCGCTTTTGCCTAATCGATTGTACTCCAAGGTTATCCTCCTTAAAATCCTACCATATAAATATTAATTATAACATAGATGATTTCAAAATAGGAAACCTTTCCATAAAAAAAGTAAGAGGCCGCCCCCTTACTTCCCTGGTATTATTTGGATAAGTAAGATCGTAGGAGTTCTTCCAGTAATTCATCCCGTTCGATCTTGGAAATCATACTTCTGGCGTTATTATGGCTGGTAATATAGGTGGGATCCCCGGATAACATGTATCCGATGAATTGATTTACGGGATTGTATCCCTTTTCCTCTAGGGCCTGGTATACGCTTTCTATGATGCTTCTTGCTTCCTCCTGCTTTTCCTGGTCTATGTTAAACTTCATGGTGGATTGATCATCGTACATGATATCGCCTCCTTAATTTTATCGTTCCTTTGCTTCCTACTATTTTACCATAGATTTTGAAAGTTTGAAACCACAGGGCGACTTTTCTTTTCCGGGGGTTAGTTCATCTGATACATCACCAGGCCGCTGATCATCAGCACCAATCCCACGGCTTTTCTGAGGGACAGAAGAATAATCGGTTCCCCAAAATAGCCGAAGTAGTTGATCCCCGCGGTAAACACAATTTGGGTTACGATCATCAGGGTAATGGTATAACTGGCCCCGATGGAGGAGATGCCGTTGATCACACTGAAAATGATCACCACCCCCATGACCCCTCCTAAGAGATAATAGGGCTGTACCTCTTTGATGGGGCTGAAATTCAGATTTTCAAACATCAACATAATAATAAAGGCCACCAAAAATCCACTGCCGTGAACAAAGGTATTGGTATGCCAAAACCCGATTTTGTCACTGAGGCGGGCGTTGAAAATCCCCTGCATGGATACCATGATCCCTGCCAAAACTGAAAACAGCATTCCGTATAACATATTTTCCACTCCTTTTTTTCTAGTGATGGATCACGACGGTTTATGATAGATAACGACTATTTACTACTCCCTTGTTAAGCCAGTCAACCAATCAAGCCAGTCAACCAATCAAGCCAGTCAACCAGTAAAGTCAGTAATGCCAGTAAAAACCCTTCTATAATACCCAAATCAACCTAGGGTTTATAGAAGGGTTTGACTCATTGATTCCTCCTGTCCCCAAGGGCCGCTTGCCCTTCGGGGAGACGCTTGAGAATTACAATGACCTACAGGGTTTCCTCCACGTAGGATTTAACAGCCGCTAAGGCTTCGTCTATTTTTTCGGGATTCTTGCCTCCGGCCTGAGCCATATCCGGTCGACCGCCACCACCGCCGCCGGCGACTTTGGCGCCCACCTTGACGATGTCTCCCGCTTTGATGCCTTGTTGAACCAGATCCTTGGTGACCATGGCAATGAAGCTTGCCTTGCCTTTATTCTTCGCCCCAAGAACGATGATGCCGCTTTCCACTTTTTCCTTCAGACCGTCACCGATTTTTCGGATTTCGTCCATTTCCTTTTCTCCCAGGTTTTCCAAAATCATCGGTACGCCTTTTACCTCCACAGCGGTCTTAAGCAAATCTCCCACAACGTCTCCCGCCAGCTTGCTTTTAAGGGATTCGATGGTTTTAAGCTGATCTTTTTGTTCCACTAAGACCTCTTCAATACGGCGAAGGATATTGTTTTCCTTTACTTTTAAGGTTTGTGCCGCCTGCTGAATCAGAGCCTCTTGCTCCTTCATCTGACGATACACCCCTTCCCCGGTTACCGCTTCAATCCGTCGGACCCCGGAGGCGACACTGGCTTCGTGCAGAATTTTAAACATGCCGATTTTGCTGGTATTATCCACGTGGCTGCCGCCGCACAGTTCATTGGAGTAATTTTCCACTTCAATTACCCGGACATGCTCATCGTATTTTTCCGTAAACAGGGCCGCGGCCCCTTTTTCCTTGGCTTCGGCTAAGGACATGGTGGCGGCGTTGACCCGCTGTCCATTAAAGATCACGGCGTTGACCTGCTCTTCGATTTTTTCCATTTCCTCTTGGGTCAGTCCCTCAAAATGGTTAAAGTCAAATCGCATTCGTTCATCGCTGACGTAGGACCCCGCCTGGTTCACATGGTCCCCCACCACATCCTTCAGTGCCTGATGGAGTAAATGGGTTCCCGTATGATTTTTCATCGTGGCAAAGCGCCGTTTTTCATCGATGTGCAGGGTCACGTCCTCCCCTTTTTTCACTGTCCCGGAAAGGACTTTTACCAGTTTATAGGTTCTGCCGTTTTTATCGTTTTGGGTATCCAGGACTTTTCCTTCAAAGTGGTCATGGTAGACTCGGCCCTGATCCCCCACCTGTCCCCCACTTTCTCCGTAAAAGGGGGTTTTATCCGTAATCAAGAGGACTTCCGTCCCCTCGACGGCTTCTTCCAAGGCCTCTCCCCGGGATACCAGGGCCATAACCTTCGCCGTCTCCTTAAAGGAAGTGTACCCCGTAAATAAGGTTTTCAGCTTGGGATCCACGGATTTTAAGGGATCCTCTGCCCAGCCTTCGGTACCCTGCTTTTGCCGGGAGCTTCTGGCAAGGTTTCGCTGTTTTTCCATGGCGGCTTCAAAGGCCTCTTCGTCCACGGTAAAATTCTTTTCCGCCAGGATCTCCAGGGTCAAGTCCAGAGGAAAACCATAGGTGTCGTAGAGCTTAAAGGCGTCGGCCCCGGAAAGGACCTTTTCCCCCTTTTGTTCCAGGGTTTCGATATAGCCGTCGAGGATTTCCATTCCCTGTCCGATGGTCTCCTGGAATTTTTCCTCCTCCACGGTGATGATCTTTCGAATATAGTCTTGTTTCTCTTTCAGCTCCGGATAGTCCTCGCCGAAAATTTCCACCACGGTATCCATCAGATCCTTTAAAAAGCTGTGGCGTATCCCCAGCATTCTTCCGTGACGGGCCCCCCGGCGTAGGAGGCGTCGTAGGACGTATCCCCGGCCTTCATTGCTGGGGACGATTCCGTCGCCGATCATAAAGGTAACCGCCTTCACATGGTCGGTAATGACTTTAATGGAGGTGCTTTCCTCTTCCTTTTCCGGAGAGTTTTTCATGGCGATCACCCGGTCATAAATCCGTTTCGCAACGTCGATTTCATAAATGGAGTTTACATCCTGCATAATCGCCGCTACCCGCTCAAGACCCATACCGGTATCGATATTGGGACTGGGAAGTTTGGTATAATTCCCCTCTTCGTCTTTGTTGAACTGGGTAAACACCAGGTTCCAAAATTCCACAAACCGGTCACAGTCGCAGCCCGGCTTACAATCGGGATCCTCGCAGCCGTAGGCCGCTCCCCGGTCGTAGTAGAGCTCGGAGCAGGGGCCGCAGGGGCCGGTGCCGATTTCCCAGAAATTGTCCTCCTTGCCCAGGCGTACAATCTTCTCTTTTTCCAGGCCGATGTGGTCATGCCACAGATCGAAGGCTTCGTCGTCCTCCTGGTAAATCGAGGCCCAGACGTTTTCCCGGGGCATCTCCAGGACCTCCAGGACAAACTCCCAGGACCATTCAATGGCTTCTTTTTTGAAATAGTCCCCGAAGGAGAAGTTCCCCAGCATTTCAAAAAACGTGGCATGTCTTGCGGTTCGTCCCACGTTTTCGATGTCATCGGTACGAATGCATTTTTGACAGGTGGCCATGCGGTTCTTCGGCGGCTCCTTGGTTCCTGAAAAGTAAGGCTTTAAGGGGGCCATTCCCGCATTGATCAACAGTAAACTCTTGTCCTCCAAGGGCACAAGAGGGTAACTTTTTTGAATGTAGTGGTCCTTTTCTTCAAAGAACTTTAAAAAGGCTCTTCGAATTTCGTTTGCTCCCATTGCTTTCATTGATGTTCCTCCTCTTTTATTTCAGTGTGGTGCTTTTCAAAATTATATCATTTTACATCCGTTTAACCAAGGCAATAAAGTGTTTTCCCAAAACATGGATGGTCACCGCCGTGGGGACGGCAATAAGCATGCCGAGAAGACCGAACATCCGGCCCCCGATCATTAACGACAGCATCACGAATACAGGATGAAATCCTACCCGCTTGCCCACCACCCGGGGAGTGACAATGCCACTTTCAATCTGTTGAATCGCTGTAAATACGGCGATGACCCAAAGCGCTTTCATGGGCCCGTCCAAGAGGGCGAAAAACACCGCGGGGATAATGCCGATAAAGGGGCCTAAATAGGGTATGATATTGAATATTCCTGCAATCATTCCCACCAGTACCGCAAATTCCACCCGAAGGATCAACAGGGCCACCGTGGTCATGGTTCCCACAAACAGGGCCACCAACAGCTGTCCTCTGACAAAGCCTCCCAGGGCTTTGTTCAAATCGTGGCCGATGTGCAGGGCCTGCTGACGGCCCCAGGGTGGGATCAGCCGGAGGATATTTTTTTTGAATCTTTCCCGGTCTTTTAAAAAGTAAAAGGTAATAATCGGGGTTAAAATCACATTGATTACCCGGGTGAAAAAGCCCTGAAAGGTGCGGGTAATGGATCCGAAGGTTCCCGCAAACATCTCCTGGAAACGCTCCAGGTTGATATCAAACATCTCCCCGATGTTTTCCAGGTTTTCCGGTAAAAAGCCGATACGGTGAAAATTCCTTTCATAAAAGGCCTGAAAGTTACCGTAAATGTTTTCCACGTATTGGGGAAGGACCTCCATCAACCGGCGCATCTCCCCGGTAATCCTGGGGAAAAAACTTATGGACAGGATGACCAGGACCCCAATGATCCCGGCATAGATCAAAAGAATGCCATAGGGTCTTTTGATCCCCTTTCGATCCATCAGGGTCACCGCGGGGTTCAGGATATAGGCGATGGCAAAGGCGGCGAGGAAGGGGGCGACCAGCTGGAGTAAAAACCCCTGAATGGTATAAAGGCCGATGAGAATCAGTACCACAAAAAAGAACAGCAGGAAGTAAAAAATCTGTTTTTTTCCAATATGAATCCGTCGATCCCGATATAAAAAATTATTCCCGATATGTATTAAGTAATAAATACTAAAACCAATCAGCAGGAGTACCCCCAGCAATATCAGGAAGGATAAAAAGTTCATAATGTACCCTCTATCCGCGAACCGGGATACTTCGTTATTCCCTGCATTCAGTAAGGCCGTTGTAAAACTCATCCATGATGCCCTCCACACGAAAATCCCCTCCCTATTCCGAAAGCCTTTCCTTCAGATTTTCAGAATCTTTTCCTTCACCTTTCATTTTAGCAAATATTATAGGATAAATCTATTTAAAAAAAAGAAAACACAGCATCTCACTGTATTTTCTTTGGTTATTTCGATTGGATCCCCGAGAGTTTACCGGCGGGGAAATTATTATTAATGATGGTCTTCCTGGGCAGCCTCGGGATCAAAGCCTTCCAATTCTTCATAATGCTTATTGTTTTTCGATGCATAGTCATAAATTCCGGATTTAATGGCCTGCTCTGCTAATACGGAACAGTGGATTTTGGCCGAGGGCAGTCCTCCCAGTTCTTCCACCACTTTTTTATTGCTGATGTTTAAGGCTTCCTTTACGGTTTTTCCCTTGATCAGTTCCGTGGCGATGGAGGAGCTGGCAATCGCCGATCCGCATCCGAAGGTCTTGAATTTCACATCGGTGATGACTTCCTGATCATCGATTTTAAAGTACATCTTCATAATATCCCCGCATTTCGGGTTTCCTACCTGGCCTACGCCGTCGGCATCCTTAATCTCGCCTACATTTCTGGGGTTGGTAAAGTGTTCCATAACAGTTTCTGTATACATTATTGATTACCTCCTTGGATTTCTTCATATAGTGGGGACATCTGTCGCAACCTCTCCACAATGGGAGGCAACTGTTCTAATACATAATCTACTTCCTCTTCGGTATTATAGACTCCGATGGTCAGTCTGAGGGAGCCGTGGGCCACTTCATGGGTCAGTCCCAAAGAGAGGAGCACATGGGAGGGATCCAAAGATCCGGAGGTGCAGGCGGAACCGCTGGAGGCGGCAATACCTACCATATCCAGGCTGAGAAGCAGGGATTCCCCTTCAATATAGCGAAAGGAAATATTGGTATTGTTGGGCAATCTTTTGGTACGGTGCCCGTTTAACAGAGTGTGGGGAATCGTTTCTAAAATCCCGTCAATCAATTTATCCCGCAGTCGGGTTTTTTCCTGAATCCGTTCTTCCAGGTTTTCATGGGCCAACTCCGCAGCCTTTCCAAAACCCACAATACCCGGTACGTTCTCGGTGCCCGCCCGTTTCTTTCGCTCCTGAGCGCCGCCGTGAATCAAGTTATGCAGCCGGATGCCGGGACGAATATACAAGGCACCGATCCCCTTGGGACCGTGGATCTTATGGGCGGAGAGACTGAGCATATCAATGTTTAACTCCTCCACATCCACTTTTCCGTTGCCGTAGATTTGTACGCCGTCGGTGTGAAAGGCCACTTTTCGTTCCCTGGCAATGGCACCGATCTCTTTAATGGGCTGGATGGTACCGATTTCGTTGTTGGCAAACATGACCGTGATCAAAATGGTTTCGTCGGTAATGGCATTTTTGAGTTCTTCCAAATCGATTAAACCGTCTTCGTCCACGTCGAGATAGGTTGCAGTAAAGCCGTGCTCTTTTTCCAAATATTCCACGGCGTAAAGCACCGCGTGGTGTTCAATTTTCGTGGTGATAATATGATTTCCTTTGTTCCTGTTGGCGAAGGCATACCCTTTAATCGCCCAGTTGTCGGATTCAGAGCCGCCGCCGGTGAAATATATTTCCCGTGACTTGGCGTTTAAGGTTTTCGCAATACGATCCCTTGCGGTATCCACGGCATTTTTGCTCTCTCTTCCAAAACTATGAAGACTGGAGGGATTGCCGTATTCCGTTTTCATAAAGTCCATCATTTCCTCTAGAACTTTTTCTCTCATCGGTGCCGTTGCTGAATAGTCCATGTACACTCTTTTTTTCATTATTACACCCCTTTTCTTATATATAAAACATGTAATTTTTCTTGTTGTTGATCTTCTCCTGATCCTCCAGCATATGGGCCAGGGTAGTGGTATCGATCACATCGTTTACACTTTCCTGGATTCTTGCCCAGACCAGCCGAGTTACACAGGATTCCTGATTTCGGCATTCCTCGGAATCCGCATCCATTACACAATCCGCCGGCCCTACAGGACCTTCCAGGGACCGTATAATCGCCCCTACGGTAATTTCTTCCGGAGGATGATTTAGCATGTATCCCCCTTGGGCTCCCCGTACACTTTTTACCAGCTTTGCTCTTCGAAGTGTAGCGATCAACTGTTCTAAATAGTGTTCCGAGATGTCCTGCCGTTGGGCGATGTTTTTCAATGTTATGGGTCCGTCGCCGTAGTTCATGGCCAGATCGAACATGGCCTTTAGACCATAGCGACCCTTTGTGGAAAATTTCATATCCACCCTCCTTATCAAATCGTCAGAATATTCCCGACTGAAATACTTGGAATTCAATAAAACCATTATAGTATACCCGACTCTTTTTGTCAACATTAAAAAAGGAAGGATGTTTTCCATCCTTCCCCTTGTTTCCCTATGGATTTTGAGCTTAGGGATTGAGTGGTCCTAAGCGCTTATTTTGCGTACTCAATGGCTCTGGTTTCCCGAATGACATTGACTTTAATCTGTCCCGGATATTCCAGTTCCGATTCCACGTTCTTTGTAATGTCCCGGGCCAGCATAACCATCTGTTCATCATTATAGCTTTCCGGTTTGATCACGATTCGAATTTCCCGTCCCGCCTGAATGGCAAAGGATTTTTCTACGCCTTCATATTTGTTGGCAATTTCTTCGAGTTTTTCCAGTCTTTTAATGTAAGACTCCAGAGTTTCTCGTCTTGCTCCCGGTCTTGCGGCGGAAACCGCATCGGCAGCAGTGATTAAAATCGCTTCCAGACTTTCCGGTTCGTAGTCTCCATGGTGGGTACTCATGGCGTGGATCACGGCTTTGGATTCTTTATACTTTTTCAGTAAATTCATACCGATTTCCACATGGGGACCTTCCACTTCGTGGTCCACAGCTTTTCCGATATCATGCAGCAGTCCTGCCCGTTTTGCCACCTTGGGATCCTGTCCCAGTTCCGTGGCCATAATTCCCGCTAAGTGGGAAACTTCAATGGCATGCTTTAATACGTTTTGTCCGTAGCTTTTTCGGTACTTCAGTCGTCCCAGAAGCCTCATAAGCTCAGGATGCAGTCCGTATACACCGGTGTCAAAGGTTGCCTGCTCTCCGGTTTCTTTGATGATCTCTTCCACATCTTTTTTCGCTTTTTCCACCATTTCTTCGATTCTTGCGGGATGGATTCTTCCATCCACAATCAATCGTTCCAGAGCAATTCGTGCAACTTCTCTTCTAATAGGATCAAACCCTGATAAAATTACGGCCTCAGGGGTATCATCAATGATCAGATCAATACCGGTTAAGGTTTCTAATGTTCGAATATTTCGACCTTCCCGACCGATAATCCGTCCCTTCATTTCATCGTTGGGTAATTCCACCACGGTAACGGTGGTTTCCGCTACATGGTCCGCCGCGCATTTTTGGATGGAGTAGGCAATAATTTCCCGGGCTTTTTTGTCTGCGTCTTCCTTCGCCTGGCTTTCAATTTCCTTTACCATCATCGCTGCTTCATGCTTGGCTTCTTTTTCTACATCGTTCATTAAAATTCGTTTTGCTTCCTCCTGAGTAAGACCGGAAACTTCTTCGAGCTTGATCTTTTGTTCTTCGATCAGCCCCTCAATTTTTCCTTCTTTGTCCTCAAGATCCTTCAGCTTTTTGTTGTACTTGTTCTCTTTGGCTTCTATGCCCTCCGCTTTTCGATCTAAACTTTCTTCTTTTTGAAGCAATCGTTTTTCAATCTTTTGCTGCTCGTTTCTTCGATCCCGACTTTCTCTTTCAAAGTCATTTCTCAGTCGATGCACTTCTTCCTTCGCTTCTAACAATAGTTCTTTTTTCTTGGTTTCTGCATCTTTTATTGCTTCTTTTTCAATTTTGTCAGCTAATTTTTCTGCATTATTTATTTTTCCCTCTGCAATATTTTTACGAATAAAATATCCAGCAAGGCATCCTACAATTGCAGCTACGATTAGCCATAGTATCATTGTTGGTTCGATATTGGACACCTCCTTTATTAAATTTTTTCAATCCCTTATTACACATTTCTCCTAGGAATATTACATTAGTACACCTTTTCATTTTATCCTTTTTTCCAAGGAGTGTCAAGGTATCAATGATAAGCCATGGAAAGAATAGGAAAAGCCCCGGAAATACCTCTCCCGGGGCTGTTCTTCTACTGTGTTTTGGGTTTTCCTCCCTTCCTTTACCGGAGGTTAAACCGAAAACTTTCCGCTTATTCCGCTTTCTTTCCTTTTTTAGGAGCTTTTCCTTCTTTTGCAGGCTTTTCGCCTTCATTCCCGGGGGTTTCCCCTTTGTCCGGGGTTTCCGAAGGGGTGCTGTCGTCTTCGACCAATTGATGATGGACGCGGATTTTTCGTTCCAGCTCCTTCAGCACCTGGGGATTTTCTTCCAGATAGGTTTTGGAATTTTCCCGGCCCTGACCCAGGCGGGTACCTTCGTAGCTGTACCAGGCACCGGCTTTATCCACAATGTCCAGTTCACTGGCAAGATCGAGAATATCTCCCGATGCGGAAATCCCTTTTCCGTACATAATATCAAACTCCGCCTTTTTGAAAGGAGGGGCTACTTTATTTTTCACGACCTTTACCCGGGTCCGATTTCCGAGAATGTCGTTTCCTTGCTTAATGATGTCAATTTTTCGAATATCCATCCGCACCGAGGAGTAAAACTTCAGGGCCCGGCCTCCCGATGTGGTCTCGGGATTTCCAAACATGACTCCGACCTTCTCCCGAAGCTGATTGATAAAAATCACCGTGGTATGGGATTTGCTGATGGCTCCTGAGAGTTTACGAAGGGCCTGGGACATCAGTCTTGCCTGAAGGCCCACATGGGCGTCTCCCATTTCCCCTTCAATTTCCGCCTTAGGCACTAAAGCCGCCACGGAGTCTACGGTAACAATATCCACGGCGCCGCTTCTTACCAGGGCTTCCGTAATTTCCAAGGCCTGCTCTCCGGTATCCGGTTGAGAGACAATCAACTCGTCCACTTTTACTCCCAGGTTTCGGGCATAAGCTGGGTCCAGGGCATGCTCCGCATCGATAAAGGCTGCGGTCCCTCCATTTTTTTGGGCTTCGGCAATCATATGTAGGGATATGGTTGTCTTACCCGAAGATTCCGGCCCGTAGATTTCTATGATTCTTCCTCTTGGAACCCCCCCTACGCCTAAGGCTACGTCCAGGCCGATGGAGCCTGTGGGAATCACATCAATGTTCAGTATTGCGTCTCCTCCCAGTTGCATGATGGAACCTTTTCCGAACTGCTTTTCAATTTGACCAATGGCCATGTCTAATGCTTTTTTCTTTTCCATAATCCCAGTTAAACTGGTCACCACCTTTATCATTATATATTTCGAACGAATGTTCTAATTTCATTATACTGTAGTTCCCGAAAAAAATCAAAGGTTTTTTAACTGTCCAGAATTTTTTTATTCTTCCGGATGTAATCCACTCCGGAAATCACCGTAAAGATCACCGCGATCCATAGCACAATGGTGTCCACGGGAACGTTAATATACCGGAAGGGAAAATTATCCAACAAAATCAAAGATATGGCCACGATCTGAGAAATCGTCTTTACTTTTCCCCAAACACTGGCGGCAATTACGTGGCCCTCGGCTGCGGCCACAGCCCGAAGGACGCTGATGGTAAATTCCCGGGCAATAATGATCACCACTACCCAGGCGGAGATCTCCCCCATGGAGGCCAGGGATATCAAGGCGGCGGAAACCAGCAGTTTATCCGCTAAGGGGTCCATAAACTTTCCGAAGTTGGTAATCTGGTTTCGACTCCTGGCAATATAACCGTCCAGGGAGTCGGTGATGGCGGCAAGGATGAATACAAAGGCAGCGATGTAATCTCCGTAGGGGATTTGATGCAACAAAAACACCATGAAAACCGGCACCATAAATATTCGAAGTATTGTCAGTTTATTCGCTAAGTTCATTTTCATCGACGCTCTCTCCCATCAAATCATATTCCATTGCTCCGGTAATTTTTACCCTTACAATGTCTCCCGGCTTATGGGGGGACTCACTGGTCACATACACCCCTCCGTCAATTTCCGGAGCATCCCCTTGACTTCTGCCAAGGTACTCGCCCTGATCTAAATCCTCTTCAATCAGCACCTGCATTTCTCTGCCCACCTTGTTTTGATTCTTTTCCAGGGAAATACCCTGCTGCAGTTCCATGATTTCTTTTTGCCGCTGCTCTTTCAGGTCTTCACTGAGGTGGTCGGGTAAGTTAAAGGCCGGGGTGTCTTCCTCCATGGAATAGGTAAAGGCCCCTAAACGGTCAAACTTTTGGGTTTTAACAAAGTCCTTCAAAATCTCAAAGTCTTCCTCCGTCTCTCCGGGAAAGCCTACTATTAAGGAGGTTCTCAGCACAATTTCCGGAATTTCCTCCCGTAGATTTTTAATCAGGTCCCTTAACTGTTGATGACCGGTCCTTCGGTTCATCCGTTTCAATACGGAGTCACTGGCGTGCTGTATGGGAATATCCAGATAGTTGCATACCTTGGCGTTGTTTTTCATGCTTTCGATTAATTCCTTGGTGATCATCTCGGGATAGGAATAGAGCATTCGAATCCACTGAATCCCTTCAATCTTTTGGAGTTCATCCAAAAGCTTTGGCAGACGAAATTCGTCGTATAAATCAATGCCGTACCGGGTGGTGTCCTGGGCAATCAGGATCACTTCCTTTACTCCCTGGTCCGCTAAATCCTGAGCTTCCTCCAGGATATCCTCCATTTTCCGACTGCGGTATTTTCCCCGGAGCTTGGGAATAATACAATAGGTGCACAGGTTATCACAGCCGTCGGAGATCTTTAAATAGGCGGTATGATTCGGGGTGGTCAGCACCCGTTTATGTTCTTCCTCAAAGGTTTTGTCCACGTTGCCTACGTAGTACAGTCGTTTGCCCTCTAAGGTTTCGTTCATAACCTCTACAATACGTTCATAATCCCCGGTACCCACAATGGCGTTCACCTCGGGGAGCTCTTCTAATAAATCCTTGGCATAACGTTCTCCCAGGCATCCTGCCACAATCAGGGTTTTCAACCCGTTTGCCTTCAGGGCCCCCATCTTCAAAATTTGATTGATGGATTCCTCTTTGGCGGCTTCAATAAATCCACAGGTGTTTACCACAATAGCCTGGGCACTCTTTTGATCCATGGTAATTTCATATCCGTTTTTCTGTAGGATTCCCAGCATTAATTCCGAATCAATTAAGTTCTTCGAACAACCCAGGGATTCTATATAAACCTTTAAAGCCATTTCATCTACTTCCTTTCTTTCCCTAACTACTTTCTTTCCCTAACTAAAATTCAGTTTATCATATTTTAATCTTTTTGTGATAAAAAGTATGAAATTATTCCGGTTTCTTTTGCTCCTCTTGGGGGGAGTCCTCCGCCTTCTCTTCCTGATTGGCTTCCTGGAGTTGCTCCGCTTCCTTGGAGACCATCACCCGCCGAGGTTTGGACCCTTCATGGGGACCCACCACGCCCCCTTCTTCTAAGGCGTCGATCAACCTTGCGGCGCGATTGTAACCGATTTTAAACTTTCGCTGGAGCATGGAAACCGAGGCCTGTTCCCGTTCAATAACCAACTCCCGGGCGTCACGGTACAGGGCATCTTCCGGTTCTTCCTTGGGCGTTTCCTCCACTTCGATTTCCTCCAGAAGGGACAGTTGATACTCCGGCTCCTCGTCGGTTTTCCCTTTCAAAAAGGAGACCACTTTTTCCACTTCATTTTCTTCTACAAAGGATCCTTGCAGTCGCTGGGGCTTATTAGCACCGATGGGCTGAAAGAGCATATCCCCTTTCCCCAGCAGCTTTTCCGCCCCTCCGGTGTCGATAATGGTTCTGGAATCCACCTGGGAGGCTACCGAGAAGGCAATTCTCGAGGGAATGTTGGCCTTAATCACTCCGGTAATAACATTGACGGAGGGGCGCTGGGTGGCGATGATTAAATGAATTCCCGCGGCTCTGGCCATCTGGGCAATTCGACAGATCTTATCCTCCACTTCCCCCGGGGCCACCAGCATTAGGTCCGCCAGTTCGTCAATAATAATCACGATATAGGGCAGTTTATCCTGAGGGAACTTTTCATTGTAGCCGGCAATGTCCTTCACTCCGTTTTCCGCAAACTGCTCATAGCGTTTGGTCATTTCATCCACAGCCCAGCTAAGGGCGGTGGTGGCCTTTTTCGGGTCGGTCACCACGGGGATCAGCAGGTGGGGAATCCCGTTGTATTGATTGAGCTCTACCACCTTGGGATCCACTAAAATCAGCTTCACTTCCTCGGGCTTGGCCCCGTAGAGAATACTTAAAATCAAGGTATTGATGCACACACTCTTTCCCGAGCCCGTAGCGCCGGCAATCAGTAAATGGGGCATTTTCGAGATGTCTCCCATGATGGGAGCGCCGGACACATTTTTCCCCAGGGCAAAGGGGATTTTTTCCTTTCCCCTTCGAAAAGCATCGGATTCCAAGAGTTCTCGAAGATCCACCATGGAGGTTTCCTCGTTGGGGATTTCGATGCCGATGGCGGCTTTTCCGGGAATCGGGGCTTCGATCCGAATGGCGGAGGCCGCCATATTCAACGCAATATCGTCACTTAAATTTACCACCTTCGATACCTTCACCCCGGTCTCCGGTTGGAGTTCATACCGGGTGATGGAAGGACCCTTGCTGAAGTGCACCACCTTGGCGCTAACCCCGAAATTCTTCAGGGTATCCTCTAAAACCTTGGCTTTTTCATGCATATGCTTGCGGTCGGAATTTCTTTCCTTTTTTGCCCGACGGGTTAAGAGGTCGGTTCCCGGGAATTGATAGGGCTTTTCCTCGGAGGTAAAATCAATGTTTTCAAACGCCTCCATCCCCTGTTTTTCTCCGGTATTCACCGGGGGCTTGGGATCGATGGAAAGCTGTCCCGGCAAGGGGTCCTGGGCATTTCCCCCGGGGGAGGTTCCATCTCCCGGGACGGTTCGGTCCCCCGGGGAAGCTTCTCCGGAATTTTTCCCATGGGACTGATAGTATTCCGGGCTGAAGGCTTCCGGAGGAAGCCCTTTTTGCACCTTTTGTTCCGAGGGGTCCCTTTCTTCCAAGGGGTCTTTTTGTTCCGAGGGGTTCCCTGGTTCCCCGGTTTCAACTTCCCCGGTTTCATGTTGATCCTCCGGGGATATGCCCACGGCCTCAGAAGGATTCTTAAAGGAAGGCTGCTTTTTTTTCGAGGCTTTTTCTTCCCCTTCTTTGGCTGCCAGGGCCTTCGCTTCCATGGCCTTTTTTTTCTTTTCCTCCTTCAAATGCCTTCGATTCTTCGATCGCACCTTTTGGGATTCCCACTGTTCTTTAATAAACTTTTGCAGTTGGTCAAACCATTTTTTCAGGTATTGATAAATGGATATTTTCGTATATACAATGAATCCGATCAACACCCCGCTGAGGGTGATAATAAACGTTCCCCAATACCCAAAGAGACTCACGAGGTAGTAAGTGATCACCATGCCTAAAAAACCACTGCCTTCCCCTTCCGCTCCCAGGGTAAAATAATTACTGAAACGGTCAAAAGTATTATGATCCGGATAGCGCAGGGAATAATCCAACAGCAGACTCTGCTCCAGTAAGGAGCTAAAAATCAACATCGCCACCACAACCCCACCGAAAAACCATAGATTCCGACCTTCCTTCAGCAGCTCTTCCTTAGCGATGGATATAAAGCCCAGGGCAATAAACAGGAAGGGGAGAATCCGGGCGGTTCCCCCGAGAAGCCCCCGAAGGCAAAAATTTATCCCGTTTCCCACGGCCCCGCCTCCTAAATCCATGATGGCCACTAAGAGCAGAAGGCCTGCGGCGATAAAAGCAATTCCCAATATTTCATTATAATAACGCTGTTTTGATGAACTTTTTCGTTTTTTTCCTTTACCCGCCATTTTCTTCACCTCATCTTCATCTTCGCTTATGTACGAGAAAAAAACATAAACCACAGGGTTTATGCTTTATTCTTGTGTGCTTTAGTTTTGCGTAATTTTTAACTGCTTGTTATTTTTTCAGTAGGGCTTTTCGGGATAAACTAACTTTCCCGCCTTTATCAATATCAATCACTTTTACTTCCATCTCCTGGCCTTCTTTTAAGACGTCCTCCACTTTATTAACCCGTTCATGGGCAATATTGGATACGTGCAGCAGTCCTTCCTTGCCGGGAAGAATTTCCATAAAGGCGCCGAAATTGGTAATCTTTACGACTTTACCCTGATAGGTCTCTCCGATTTCCGGATCTTTAATGATGTTTTCGATGATTTGCATCGCTTCTTTACCGGATTCTCCGTCCTCTGCGGCAATGAAAATGCTTCCGTCATCTTCGATGTCAATCTTTACACCGGTATCGTCAATAATTTTATTGATGACTTTACCACCGGCTCCAATGACCTCCCGGATTTTATCGGGATGGATCTTCATTTGCAGAATTCTTGGGGCATAGGGCGATAATTCCGGTCGAGGTTCGGAGATAACTTTACGCATCTCACCTAGGATATGCAGTCGACCGATTCTTGCCTGTTCCAAGGCTTCTTGCAGGACTTCTTTACTGATGCCCGCAATTTTCATATCCATTTGCATGGCGGTGATTCCGTCATCGGTTCCTGCAACTTTAAAGTCCATATCCCCAAGGAAGTCTTCCATTCCTTGAATATCGGAAAGGATGGCAATTTTATCGTCTTCCCGCATGGCTCCCATGGCGATTCCCGCCACCATTTTCTTAAGAGGCACACCGGCGTCCAGTAAGGACAGGGTGCTTCCGCAAACACTGGCCTGAGATGTGGAACCGTTAGAGGCCACAACTTCCGATACCAGTCGAAGGGTATAGGGGAATTCCTCTTTGGAAGGAATCATGGGCTCAAGAGCCCGACTGGCCAAGGCACCGTGACCGATTTCCCGTCGTCCCGGTCCTCGCATAAATCCGGTCTCACCCACACTGTAAGGAGGGAAATTGTAGTGGTGCATGTATCGTCTCGATTCTTCCAGTCCCAGTCCGTCAATGATTTGTACTTCTCCTACGGCACCGAGGGTAGCTGTGGTCAGCACCTGGGTCTGTCCTCTTGTAAAGAGGCCGGAACCGTGGGTCTTGGGAAGAACCCCTACATCACTGGTAATCGGTCGAATTTCATCGGTTTTCCGGTCATCGGGACGGGTGTTTTCATGAACGATCATCTGTCGAAGATGGTGCTTTTCGATCTCTTTACAGATGCCGCCGACGTCTTTTTTGATCTGCTTCAGGTTTTCGTCCTCTTTGTACTGCTCTTCAAAGTGGGCGATGATTTCTTCCTTCGCTTCACTGATTTTATCCATTCGCTCCTGCTTATCGAAGGTTTTAATGGCGTTTTTGATCTTTTCTCCACCGAAGGCTTCTACGGCTTTTCGCAGTTCATCGTCAATTTGGGGAACCTTTGGTACCATTTTCTCCTTGCCGATTTTTTCCACGATTCCATCCACAAAGCTTACGATTTTTTTGATCTCTTCATGGGCATAGAGGATGGCGTCCAGCATGGTATCTTCCGGGGCTTCCTTGGCTCCGGCTTCCAGCATTAACACCGCATCCCGGGTTCCCGCCACCGTAAGGTCGATCAGACTCTCTTCCAATTGGATTTCACTGGGGTTTACCACGTATTCTCCGTCGATCATTCCCAGTTTCACACCGCCGATGGGGCCGTCAAAGGGAATATCGGAAGTGGATAGGGCCACGGAAGTACCGATCATCGCGGCAATTTCCGGTGAGCATTCCTGGTCCACGGACATAACCGTTGCCACCACTTGCACACTGTTTCTGTAGCCGTCGGGGAATAAGGGGCGGATCGGCCGGTCAATTAGACGACAGGTTAAAACCGCATTTTCCGTCGGTCGTCCTTCTCTTTTAATAAATCCTCCGGGGATTTTACCCACGGCATACAGTCGCTCTTCATAGTCCACGCTTAAGGGGAAAAAATCCATTCCCTCCCGGGGTTCCTTTGAAGCTGTTGCAGTTACCAGCACCGAAGTCTCTCCATATTTTACTAAGCAGGATCCGTTGGCTAGCTGTGCAATTCTTCCGGTTTCAATAACTAGGGGTTTCCCTCCAAGTTCCATTTCAAAAATTTCCATAAAATTATCGTGCTCCTCTCTCTTCTCTCTTCTTCTCTTCTTCTCTTCCTTTTTCTTCTTGCAACTTTCTTATACTCTATTATTGATTATATCACGAATATTCTCTTTTTTTAAGACTTTTGCACCGGGAAAAGAACACTCGATATAATAAAGGCTGATTATATTCCATTTAAAAAAACTTTCCTATATTCAATAATAGAGCGGGTGGATACCCGCTCTTTTATTATTTTCTTAAGTTCAGTTTTTTGATGATATCTCGATACTTCTCGATATCTTGCTTTCGTAAGTAGTTTAAAAGATTTCTTCTCTTACCTACCATTTTTAAAAGCCCTCTTCTTGAGTGATGGTCTTTTTTGTGAGTTTTAAGGTGTTCGTTTAAGTGATTGATTCTTTCGGTCAATAGTGCGATTTGCACCTCTGAAGAACCGGTGTCACTTTCGTGTACCTTATAGCTGTCAATGATGTTGTTTTTTTGCTCTTTATCCATGTTTACTATACCTCCTAGTTTTTTACCCCCCAATCTAAGTAGTCGCCGGAGTTGTCGAGTTACCGAGAACGGGTTGTATTGATTCATTTAATAGTTTATCATATCAATCTTGGAATGTAAATGTTGTTTTGCCTCTTTTGCATCTTTTTCGATTTGACGACGGAGAGCCTCGGGGGTTTCATAGGAAATCTGTCCCCGAATATACTTTACAAAAATCGTCTCCACGGTGCGGGAATAAAGATTCCCTTCATAATCCATAAAAAAAGACTCGACTTCCGCGGACCGGTCATTGAACTTCGGCTGATGCCCAACCGAGGTCACGCTGGGATAGATTTTGTCATCCACCCTGGAGAAGGTGGCGTACACCCCGCTTTTCGGTAAAATCTGATTGCTGTCGATTTTAATATTCGCCGTGGGAAAACCTAAGGTGGTGCCCAGCCCCTTGCCTCGGATTACCGGTCCTCGAATGGCGTAGTATCTTCCTAAATATTTTTCCATTACCGCCACTTCTCCCTTTTCAATTAACCCGCGGATTTTCGAACTGCTGATTTTTTCCTCTTCAAAGTTATAAGGATGAATAGTACACACCTCAAAACCATGAATTTTTCCCAAGGTTTTCAGCATTTCAGGATTCCCCCGGGCTTTTTTCCCGAAGCGGTAATCAAAGCCCACCACAATCAATTTGCTTTTCAGCTGTTTTACCAGCACCTCGGTGATAAAAACCTCGGGCTCCATGTTTTTTATTTCATCGTTAAAGGGACTGAGAATCAACTCTTTGATCCCTTCCGCGGCAAAAAGCTCCGCTTTTTTCTGAAGGCTGGTAATCTCTTTCAGGGTGGCCTCCCCCTGATGTCTTCGGGGATGATTTAAAAAGGTATAGACACTGGGACAAAGCTCCCGCTTTTGAGATTCCCTCCGAACCGCCTTCAGCAGCTGCTGATGTCCTAAATGGACCCCGTCAAAGTTTCCCAGAGCGATGCCCCGATAGGCTTGGGATTGATAGGATTTATCTAATTTTAATATATTCATAAGAATCCCTCATTTTCTTTACCATACTCTTTTGGGTGAAAGCCCCGAGGGTTAAAGAATCACCTTTACAAACTTCATTTTCAAGGAGCTTTCTTCCCGGATAATCTCTCCGATACCGATAAACCGTTGATCCAGGTAGATCCGGTACTGGGGTTTTTCCCGGCAGTCCCGGGGTTCGGGAAACTTTTCAGGGTCCAGGGGCATTTTGTTTCCATTCAAAGCCAATTTCTCCCGGCCTTTTTCCACTTGGTATTTCGGATAATCCTTTAAAGGATAATCCACAGGAAATAACCGCTCCTTGATTTCTTCCTTTTCCATTTGTAAAAGATCCTCTAATAAAATCCCCTGTTCTATGGTAAAGGGCCCGGATACGGTTCTTTCCAGGGCCGCCATTACCCCGCCGGTTTTCAGTTTTTCTCCAATGTCATGGCATAGGGTGCGAATATAGGTACCCTTGGAGCAGACCACCTCCAGGGAAAAATCCCGCTCCCCGAAATCAAGAAGTTCCAGTTTTTTTAACTCCACCGGACGCTTATCCCGGGGGACCTCAATGCCTTCCCGGGCATATTCATAGAGTTTTTTCCCTCCAACCTTTAAGGCGGAGTACATCGGCGGCAGCTGATCATACCCCGGCGAAAAATGTGTAAGGGCCTTTTCAACGTCCTCTTTTGTTACCCTTACGGGTTTCTCTGCCAGCACCTTCCCGTCGAGATCCTGGGTGTCGGTTACCATCCCCAGGCGACAGGTGGTGCGGTAGGCTTTTTCCTTTTCCAAAAGAAACCGGGAGATTTTCGTAGCCTGACCGACGCAAATCGGAAGAACTCCCGAAGCATTGGGATCCAAGGTTCCTGTATGTCCCACTTTTTTGATCCCCAGTTTTTTTCGAACTTTATATACCACATCATGGGAGGTCATCCCCGTGGGTTTTATGATATTCAATATGCCGTTCATCGGACTTCCTCCCTTTACTTCAGTAATTCTTCCAAGGCTTTTTTCACAGATGTTTCCGTTTCCTCTAAATCGGTTTTCACCGTGGCCCCGGCGGCTTTTTCATGGCCGCCGCCCCCGAAGGACCTGGCCAGGCTGTCTACCCGGTATTCTCCCTTAGAGCGAAAACCGATTTTGGTACCGCCGTTTTCCATTTCCTTTAAGACCACGGAGATTTCCACCCCGGCAATATCCCGGGTAAAATCAATGAGCTCATCCAGGCTTTGAATGTCCAGATCGTGGTTTTTCAGGGTTTGTTGACTTAGGCTGGAAAGGGTTACCCGGCCCTCAAAAAGAGGGGTCAGATCCTTTAACACTTCCCCTAGAAGTTTAACCTCCCGAAGGTTTCGGCTTTGGAACACCTCCCGGTAAATCCGGTCCTTGTCCACGCCGGCTTCCAAAAGCTCCGCACAGGCCCGAAGGGTTCCCGGGGCGGTGTTGTCGTACATAAAACTCCCAGTATCCGTTACGATGCCCGTATAAAGCGCCGTGGCCACCGAGTGATTCAGGGGAAGTTTCAGTTTGCGGATCAATTCCAGCACCAGTTCACAGGTGGAGGAAATCTCGGTATTCACCCAGTTGATATGACCAAAGTCGGGGTTTTTCATATGGTGGTCCATGTTGATGATGACCTTTCCCTCGTTAAGAATCCCTTCGCTGTAATCCAGCCTTGAGGCTTGACCGCAGTCCAGGACAAATACCAGGTCCATTCCCTCTCCCATTCCTTTTTTATACATCCGGTAAGGGTTTTTCTCCGCCAGAAATTCATATCGTTCAGGGATTTTATCATTGATAAACAGGGTTACCTCTTTGCCGGTTTCCATCAAGGCCTGCCCCAGCCCGGCTACGGAACCGAGACTGTCTCCGTCCGGACTTTTATGGGAAATCAGGGCGATGGTCTTTGCCTTTTCTATGGCCTGTTGAATCTCTCGTTGAATGTTACTGATCATGGGGTTCTCCCGGGGATGCTTCTTCGGAAGGATTCTCCGTGTTTCGCGCTTCTTCCTTCTCCCGTACCTCATTGATCTTTTGATGCATTTTAACCCCCTGCTCAATGGATTCATCCATTTTTATCAGGATCTCCGGAGTAAAGTGGGAGCTGATTCTTTTTCCCACTTCTTTTCTAAGAAGCCCTTTGGCATGATTTAAGGCTTCGATGGTGCCTTTTTTCTCCTCTTCCGTTCCCAGGACACTGATAAACAGTGTGGCGTACCGAAGATCTCCGGTGACGTCCACTTCCGTAACGGAAGTGATCGGTGCTATTCTGGGATCCCGCAGTTCATCCCGGATAACTTTACTGGTGATTTTTTTAATCTCTTCACTGAGCCGTTGTTCTCTTGAATAAGCCATTTTCATCTTCCTCTCTGCTTCGGCTTTTCCTTTACTTCTTTAACTTTCGCTCCACTTCCTGGATCTCATAGGCTTCGATGATGTCCCCTTCTTTGACATCGTTGAAGTTCTCAATGCCCACTCCACATTCAAAGCCTTTGACCACTTCTTTGGCATCGTCCTTGAATCGTTTTAAGGAGTCGATTTCCCCTTCATGAACCACAATACCGTCACGAACCAGTCGGATTTTGGCATTCCGGGTAATTTTCCCTTCCAGTACATAGCAACCGGCAATCATACCGGCATTGGGAACTTTAAAGGTAGCCCGTACTTCCACTTTCCCAAGGTCCACTTCTTTGAATTCCGGATCCAGCATTCCTTCCATGGCATTTTCGATATCCTCAATGGCCTGGTAAATAATTCGGTAGGTTCTCAGATCCACTTCCTCTTTTTTCGCGATGGCTGTCGCCGAGGAGGTAGGCCGAACATTGAATCCGATGATGATGGCATTGGAGGCGGAGGCCAACATTACGTCGGTTTCCGTAATGGCTCCCACGCCGCCGTGGATCGGCTTAATGACCACTTCTTCATTGGTCAGCTTGCTTAAGGATTGTTTCACCGCCTCAACGGATCCCTGTACATCGGCTTTCACAATGATGTTTAATTCCTTCAGTTCCCCTTCTTTCATCCGATCGTATAAGTCTTCTAAGGATACCCGCTTATCGGATTTCACTTTATCTAATTTCACCTTGCTTTGCCGTTTTGCTGCGATGTTTCGAGCCATTTTCTCGTCGTCCACCACGATCAGCTTATCGCCGGCCTTGGGTACTTCCGACAGGCCGGTGATTTCCACTGCTGTGGCAGGGCCCGCTTTTTTCAGACGTTTCCCGGAATCGTTGATCATGGCTCGTACTTTTCCTGAAGCCAGGCCTACAACCACATTGTCGCCGATATTCAAGGTCCCATTTTTCACCAGTACGGTGGCCACGGCCCCCCGTCCTTTATCCAGGTTGGCTTCAACAACAATGCCTAAGGCTTTTCGGTTGGGATTCGCTTTTAGCTCTTCCATCTCCGCAACCAGTAAAATCGTCTCTAAGAGCTGGTCGATTCCCGACCCTTCAATAGCGGAAACTTCTACGGCAATCACATCGCCGCCCCAATCCTCTATAACTACATTATGTTCCGTCAGTTCCTGCTTTACCCGATCGGCGTTAGCTCCCGGTTTATCAATTTTATTAATAGCAACGATCATTGGAATTTCCGCAGCTCTTGCGTGGTTAATCGCTTCAATGGTTTGAGGCATAACCCCGTCATCGGCGGCCACAACTAATATGGCGATATCCGTCGCCTTGGCCCCTCTAGCCCGCATGGAGGTAAAGGCTTCATGTCCCGGCGTATCCAGGAAAACGATTTTTTGATCGTTAATGGCAATCTCGGAAGCACCGATATGCTGGGTAATCCCTCCGGCTTCCGTATCCACATGCTTGGTCTTTCGAATGGCGTCGAGCAAGGTGGTTTTTCCATGGTCTACATGGCCCATAACGCTGATTACGGGAGATCGGAATTCCAGGTCCTTAGGATCATCCTCTTCGATTTCAAAATCCAACAGTTCTTCCGGATCTTCCACTTTTTCTTCTTCGCTTTCCTTTAAGCTTACTTCTATGCCGTATTCCTCGGCGATTAACTCTGCGGTTTCAAAATCAATCTCCTGATTGATGGCCGCCATGATTCCTAACTGTACCAGTTTTCCGATGATTTCATTAGGGTTTTTGTCCAGTTTCTCTGCTAAATCCTTTACGATGATCTTCTCTTCTAATTCTATTATGTCATCCACCTCATTCTTTCCTTCGCTTTTGTCTTCGGTCTTCTCTTTTTTCTGTTGGGTTTCCTGATGTCGTTGTTTCTTTTGTTCTTTTTTGGAAAGCTTTTTCTTCTTCGCCTTCTTATTGGTTTTTTTCGGTTCCTCCGGCTTTTTTTCCTCTTCCTTTTTCGGAGTTTCCTCGGGCTTGGCAAAAAGCTCTTCAATGATGTTAACTTCCTCTTCTTCCAAACTGCTCATATGGGAGTTAACCTCAATGGAAAGCTCTTCTAATTTTGAGATGAGCTCCTTGGAACTCATATCCAATTTTTTTGCTAATTCGTACACTCTGATCTTTGACAAATCAAACACCCCCTATATTTTAGGCTAGTGACTGCAATCGATCATCTCCAGCATTTTCTTTGCAAAATTGGGATCTACAATCCCTATAACAGCCCTAGTTTTTTTCCCGATGGCATGCCCCAAAACCTCTTTTTCAAAGAGGATTCGATGGGGAATGTCTCGATAACTGCTTTTATCCGTGAATTTCTTTTTCGTCCCCTGGGAAGCATCTTCCGCGATAAGGACCAGCTGCACTTTTTGACTTTTAATGGCGGCAAGGACCCCTTCTTCTCCCGAGACCACTTGCCCGGCCCGCATGGCCAGGCCTAAAAGCCCCAGTACTTTTGGGTTATGTTTCATCGGCAGGGATCTCCTCTAACAGCTTATTGTATACTTCCTTGGGTACCTGGCACTTAAAGGAACGGTTCAGCCCCCGGTTTTCGATAGCCTTTTCCAAACAGGCTTTTTTCGAACAGATGTAGGCCCCTCTTCCGTGGGCTCTTCCTGTGGTATCCAGGGAGATTTCTCCCTCTTTGTTTCGAACCACCCGCACAAGCTCTCGCTTGTCCTTTAATTCTCCGCATCCGATACATTTTCTAAGGGGAGTTTTTCGATTCTTCATGGAATCACCTCTTATTCTTTTTCTTCCGGGTCTTGCTCCGCTGTTTCTTCGTCGGTCTCCGTGGATTCCCCGGGTAAATCTCCCAGGTCCTCTTCAATTCCCACGTCTTCGGTTACCAGGTTTTCTTCTTCGATCAGGTTTTCTTCCGCAACTGCGGTTTCCGAGGCTTCCACCTCTTCACCGATCTCCAGGCTTTCCTCTTCTCCAAAGAAGGGAGATCCCGCTTCTTTATGCTGAGATTCGGACTTTATATCAATCTTCCATCCCGTAAGCTTAGCAGCAAGCCGGGCATTTTGCCCTTCCTTACCGATGGCCAGGGACAGTTGATAATCGGGAACAATGACTCTTGCGGCTTTGTCCTTTTCACTGGTCATGACCTTTACAACCTTTGAAGGACTGAGGGCCGCGGTGATGAATTCCTTGGGATCTTCACTGTATTTTATAATGTCCATTTTTTCTCCGTTGAGTTCTTCCACAATCCGCTGTACACGGCTACCTTTATGACCTACACAGGCTCCTACCGGGTCCACGTTTTCATCCATGGTGTTTACCGCCAGTTTGGAACGGTAACCCGCTTCCCGGGAAATCCCCAAAACTTCCACCACACCGTCATGAATTTCCGGTACTTCCAACTCAAATAACCGCTTCACTAAACCGGGATGGCTTCTTGAAAGAAGAATTTGAGGGCCTTTGGTGGTTCTTTTCACTTCCAGAATGTAGGCTTTGATCCGTTGGTTATGAATATACTCCTCCGTGGGTACCTGTTCGTTGGGCTCTAAGATTCCTTCAGTTTTTCCCAGGTCCACAAACACCATCCCTTTGGATACTCTTGAAATGGTTCCGGTAATAATATCGGAAGCCCGGTTGACATACTCTTCGTATACCACACCCCGCTCCGCTTCCCGAATACGCTGTACCACCACCTGTTTTGCGGTTTGGGCGGCAATCCGTCCGAAGTTCCTCGGGGTTACTTCCTCTTCCACCACATCCCCGATTTCATAATTGGGATGTTTCGTTTTGGCTTCTTCTAAAGAGATTTCCTGGGTGTCGTCCTCTACTACTTCCACCACCTCTTTTTGAGAATACACCTGGATTTCTCCGGTTTCCTCTTCAATGTTTACACGGACATTCTGCGAAGAACCGAAATTTCTTTTGTAACTGGATATTAATGCTGCTTCGATGGCTTCTAACAATATCTCCTTAGAAACCCCTTTTTCCCGTTGAATTTCTTCAAGGGCGTTGATAAATTCCAACTTCATCCTTCTACCCCCTTATAATTTCACTGCAAGTTTTGCACCGGCAATCTTCTCTTTTGGTATTTTGACAATGTCTCCCTTGTCTAGGGAAATCTCTACGGTGTTATGATTCAGTCCCAGTAGTTCTCCTTCGTAGACCTTTTCTCCGTTGATGGATTCATACAGTTTCACTTCAATATTCTCTCCGGTAAAACGGTGATAATCCTCGTCTTTCTTTAAGGGCCGGTCCAGACCGGGAGAGGAAATCTCCAAAAAGTAGGCTTCGTCGATAAAATTCTCTTTGTCCAAAGGCTCGCTGACACTTTCACTGATGGTTTGACAGTCTTCCAGGGTGATGCCCCCCTCTTTGTCCATATAGATCCTAAGGTATCGATGGGGCCCTTCTTTCACATATTCCACATCCACTAATTCGAAGACTTCATCCACGGCTGAGAGCACCAAGGATTCCACCCGCTGTTCCACTTCTTTTCTTTTCAAATTTCCGTGCCTCCTTTATACTTTCCTATCTATTTTAATTGTTATTATGCCACTATCACCAAATATGAAATTTGGGATACCTACTTACTGAGAACAATGTAAGCGACTATCACCAAATCACAGATTTGGGATATCTGCTTATGGGTAGTAAAACTAAGTATCTACCACGAAATTAAAAATTTCGGCTATCTACTTATATAAATAGCAAAGAGTGGGTATGTTTCTCCCACTCTTCGACGGTAAAGTCCTCTGATTACAAATAGTATATCATAATCCCCTATTTTGCACAAGCTAAAATAGGGATGACTAAAACAGGGATAATTGATTGGTTTCAGGGAGATCCAGTATGCAGCGGTTTTCCTTTAAGGCTTCAATCACGGTTTTGGAAACCTTGGTCTTTTGCACCAGATCCTGGACGGATAAAAACTCTCCCTGCTTTCTTCCCGCCACAATATTTTTCGCGGCGTTCTCCCCGACTCCCTGCAGGGATTTCAGGGGCGGCAGGAGTTTGCCCTCAAGGACCTGAAATCGATCGGAATCGGACTTGTAAAGATCCACAGGCAGTAGCTCGATTCCCCGAAGGTACATCTCCAGGGAAACCTCCAGTACGGTGAGCAGGTTTTTCTCCTTGGCCGTGGCGTCGTTGCCCATACTTTCAATTTCCTTGATCCGTTCCTTCATGGCCTCCACCCCTTTGACCACCAGCCCTGCATCAAAATCCTCGGCTTTCGTGGTAAAGTAGGTGGCGTAGAAGGCTTCAGGATGGTACACCTTATAGCAGGCAATTCGAAAGGACATCATCACATAGGCCGCCGCATGGGCCTTCGGAAACATGTACTTGATCTTTTTACAGGAGTCGATGTACCAGTCGGGTACCTGATTTTCCACCATGGTAGCCTCTTCCTCCTCGGTAATTCCTTTGCCCTTACGGACCTTTTCCATAATCTTAAAGGAAAGCTTTGAAGGCAGTCCCTTCAGGATCAGATAGTTCATAATGTCATCCCGGGTGGAGATTACATCCTTCAGTTCCACCACTTCCTTACGAACCAGATCCTGGGCGTTATTGAGCCATACGTCGGTCCCGTGGGACAGTCCACTGATCCGGACCAGTTCTCCGAAGGTGGTGGGCTGAGTATCCACCAGCATCTGCCGTACGAATTTCGTTCCGAACTCGGGAATCCCTAAGGTCCCTACAGGGCACCCCAGCTCCTTGGGATCCACACCGATTTCCTTGGTGCCGGTAAAAAGGCTCAGAACCTTGGCCTCATCCAGGGGCCATTTCAGGGCGTCGGTGCCGGTTAAATCTTCCAGCATTTTAATTACCGTGGGTCCGTCATGGCCTAGTATATCCAGCTTTAACAGCCGGCCGCTGATGGCGTTGTAATCAAAATGAGTGGTAATGATCCCGGATTTGGAATCATTGGCGGGATACTGTATGGGACAGAAATCATGAATGTCCTTATCCCTAGGGACAATCATAACCCCGCCGGGGTGCTGTCCCGAGGTGCGTTTTACCCCGGTGCAGCCGCTTACCAGGCGGTTGATCTCCGCACGGTTGGAGATGATCTCCTTTTCGTCTAAATATTTACGAATAAATCCGTAGGCGGTTTTGTCGGCGATGGTGCCGATGGTCCCCGCCCGAAAAACCTTGCCCTTACCGAAGAGGTCCTCGGTGTATTGATGGGCCACGCTTTGGTATTCTCCGGCGAAGTTCAAATCAATATCCGGCTCCTTGTCTCCCTCAAAACCGAGGAAGACTTCAAAGGGAATATCATGGCCTTCCTTGGTCAGCTCGTGTTCGCACTTCGGACACTGCTTATCCGGCAGGTCAAAGCCCGAGGCGTAGGAGCCGTCGGTGAAAAACTCCGAGTGCTGACAACGGTCGCAGACGTAATGGGGAGGCAGGGGATTGACCTCGGTGATATCGCTCATGGTGGCGGCAAAAGACGACCCTACGGACCCCCGGGACCCTACTAGGTAACCGTCCTCCAGGGATTTGGTCACCAGTTTCTGGGAAATTACATAGAGTACGGCATAACCGTTGGAAATAATCGAATTCAACTCCTGGTCCAGTCGGTTGATCACCAGCTCCGGCACGGGATCCCCGTAAATCCGTTTGGCTTTGTTATAACACATTTCCCTCAGGTTTTCCTCGGAGCCTTCAATCTCCGGAGGAAAGGTTCCTTCCGGTATGGGTTTGATGGCTTCCACGGAATCCGCAATCATTGACGGATTTTCAATGACAATTTCCTTCGCCTTTTCCCCGGGAAGATAGGAAAAGTCTCTAAGCATTTCCTCCGTGGTTTTAAAATGCAGAGGAGGCTGTTTATCGGCGTCGTCAAAGCCCTGCCCGGTCATCAGTACCCTTCGGTAGACCTCGTCCTCTTTGTTTAAAAAGTGCACGTCTCCCGTGGCCACCACCGGTTTATCATGCTTGTCTCCCAAGGCGATGATGCGCTTGTTGATATTCTCCAGCTCTCCCGTGGATCGTAAAAATCCTTTATCCACTAAAAAACGATTGTTCTCCAGGGGCTGGACCTCTAAAAAGTCGTATTCCTTGGCAATTGCCGCCACTTTTTCCGGGGGATCGTTTTTGAGAATGCTTTGGTAGAGCTCTCCGGCCTCGCAGGCGGTCCCTAAAATCAGTCCCTCCCGATGTTTACGAATCAGACTTTTGGGAATCCGGGGCTTTTTATAAAAATAGTCAATATGGGAGGCGGAAACCAGTTGATACAGGTTTTTCAGCCCCTGTAAATTCTTTGCAAGAATGACAATATGGTAGGAGCGGCTCTTTTTAAAATCCACTCTTTTCCCCAGTTGGTCGTTGATAGCCCCCAGGGTCTCAATTCCCTGTTCCTTCATTCGATTCATCAGCTTAATAAATATTTTCCCCGTGGCCTCGGCATCGTCCAGGGCCCGGTGATGATTTTCCAGGGGCACGTCCAGGTGCTTGGCCACTAAATTCAATTTATGCCGTTTTAAGTCCTTTAATAGGACTCTGGACAAAGTCAGGGTGTCGGCTACGGAATTTTCCACGGTTAAACCGAGTTTTTTGGCCTTCCCCCGGACAAATCCCATATCAAAGTCCGCGTTGTGAGCCACCAGGCAGCTGCCCTGGGCAAACTTTAAAAACTCGGGCAGTACCTGGTCGACGGTTCGTTCATGCCGAACCATTTCATTGGTAATCCCCGTAATTTCCGTAATCTTCGGAGAAATGTTTTTTTCGGGATTGACCAGGCTGGAAAAGGTGTCGATGATTTCGCCCCCACGGATTTTCACTCCGGCAATTTCCGTAATCCCGTCATTGTTGCTGGAAAGTCCCGTGGTCTCCAAGTCAAACACCACAAAGTCCTGGTCAAAATGATGGCTCATCTCTCCCGTAACTAAGGGCTCACTGTCATTGACCACGTAGCCCTCCAGTCCGTAAATCACTTTCATATCGTGCTCTTTTGCGGCCCCCATAGCTTCGGGAAAGGCCTGCAAAACTCCGTGGTCGGTTACGGCAATGGCTTTATGGCCCCATTCCTTGGCCCGCTTAACCATTCTGGAGATATTGGTCATGCCGTCCATGGAGGACATCTGGGTATGAAGGTGGAGTTCCACCCGCTTTTCCTTGGACTCGTCTCCCTTGACGATTTTTTTAACCGTGTTGATATCCCAGGCCATTAAAATATTTTCCTTCAGAAATTTATCAAAGACGATGTCTCCCCGAATCCAGAAGGTATCCCCTTTGTTGATGACCTCTTCCGGTACCACGGACATTTTCTTTCCTTCAAAGAATTTTACGGTAATGGAGTTGGAATAGTCCGTGGTCTGTAGGATGTAGACCTTCTTCCCGCTTCGCAGTTCCTTGTATTCAAAATCAAAGACTTCCACATCCACGGTGACCTTATCATGGTGTTCTTCCAAGTCGGAAAGTTTGGTGATTTCCGTGTTTAAGGGAATGGATTTCCCAAGAATCACATTGCCTCCCTTGCCTGCGGGGCCCTTGGCTTTCCCCGAGCTACCGTTGGCTTTTGCTGGTTTTGAAGGTTCCTGGGCATCCAGTTCCTTGGCCAGGCTCTCCTCTTCCACCTTCAGGGTCTGATGATACTCGTTCAGGTTAAACTCCACATTGGGCGCTAATATCTCACAGGTGATCTTTTTACGAAAGGTTTCCAGAAAAAAAGCTTCAATTTTTTTGTTCACCTTCCGCTGCCGAGCCTTGTCAGCGATCAGCCCTTCGTTAATTTTGATACTCAGTTGTTCTCCCGTCAGTTGATAAGACAAGTCCTCCCGTTTTAAAAAATCCTTACAGAAGGGAAGATTTCGTCGTAGGATGAAAAATAAATTCTCCCGGTTCTCCTCCAGGATTTTCTCGAAATCCTGTTCTCCTCCGTCATATTCCAGCTGGAGTTCGATATCCTTTTTCAGGGCCAGCTTTTCCTTCAGTTGATGCAGATATAAAAACAAACTGTCCTCCAGTCCGATTTTTTCACTTCGCAAATGAAGATCCATCTTCCCCTGTTTTCGATGCATCACCACTTTTTGAACCCGGTAGTTAGCAAAGGACGCCTCCCCGGTGATCTGAAATTTTTCAAAGAAGTCTTGTAGTGTGTAGGTCTCCATATTTCCCCTCCCGGTTCTCTAAAGCTTTTCAATCTCCGCTAATAACTGCTCTTCAATTTCCGATTCGGGGATTTTCCGAATAATTTCCCCTTTTCGAAAAAGCAGGGCGCTGCCCTGGCCTCCTGCAATACCGATATCCGCTCCCTTGGCTTCTCCGGGACCGTTCACCGCGCAGCCCATAATCGCTACTTCAATGGGTTTTTCCACATTTTTCAGGGCTTTTTCTACCCGGGTGGCGAGATTAATTAAATCAATATTGCACCGTCCGCAGGTGGGACAGGATATCAAGGTCAATCCGGTTTTCCGTATCCCCGCGGCCTTTAAAATTTCCTTGCCCACTTCCACTTCCTCCGTGGGCTCTCCCGTAAGGGATACCCGAAGGGTGTCTCCAAGACCTTTTAAGAGCATGGCGCCGATCCCCAGGGAGGATTTTATCGTCCCCGCCCATCGGGTTCCCGCCTCGGTAATACCCAGGTGCAGGGGATAATCCACCACTTCGCTGATCTTTTCATAAGCTTCCAGAGTCAGGGCCACGTCGTGGGCCTTTAGGGAGATGACAATGTCCCTAAAATCCATGGCCTCTAAGATTTTTATGTGTTCCACGGCGCTGTCCACCATGGCTTCCGCCGTAATGCCGCCGTGCTTTTCGATGATTTTCTCACTGATGGATCCGGCATTGACGCCGATGCGAATGGGAATGTTTTTCTCCTTGGCTTTTTGTACCACCTGCTGTACCCGGCTTTTGTCCCCGATATTTCCCGGGTTCAGCCGCAGTTTGTCCACCCCTTGTTCCATGGCCTCTAAGGCCAGGCGGTAATCAAAGTGAATGTCCGCCACCAGGGGAATATGAATTTCTTCTTTTATGGCCCCCAGGGCCTTGGCCGCCGCCATATCCGGTACCGCCACCCGAACGATGTCACAGCCTACTTCCTCTAAGGCATGGATCTGGGCCACGGTGGCTCTTACATCCCGGGTATCGGTGGTGGTCATGGATTGTATGGAAATCGGGGCATCTCCACCGATATGAAGATGCCCGCATTGAACCTTTTTCGTTTGTCGTCTCATTGTCTCACCTATTTCCTAAAATATTTCTCCAAGGAATCCTCGGATTCTTCCTGCCTTCTTTCTTAATCTATCCTTTCAAGGGGGATTGCTAAAACAGTCTAAGAATGTCCTGATAGGTCACCATCAGCATGATAAATATCAATAGACCGAAGCCTACTAAATGAACCATCCCTTCTTTTTCCGGATCGATGGGTTTACCCCGAACCGCCTCTAACAATAAAAACAGTATTCGACTGCCGTCGAGGGCGGGGATCGGTAACAGATTCATGATCCCGAGATTGATACTGATAAAGGCCGTCAGTAGGGCCACATTAATAAATCCGGCTCTCGTGGCGTCTCCCACCAGACTGACAATCCCCACGGGGCCTGCCACTTCCTGGGACACATCCGCTTCTCCGGTAAATATTCGGGTGAAGAAATTAAAAATCTCTACAACGATGGTTCGGGTTTCTCGAAAACTTCCCGCCACCGCAGCGCCCAGGGACTGCTCCACATCAAACTCCACACCGATGATCCGGCGGTTCAGTTCTTCATCCACTCGAACGCCCACGGTCTTTTCCAGGGTTTCCTCTCCCCGTTCTACCGTAACCTGTATCTGGTCCTCTTCGGAAAGATTGATATAGTTTTGCACCGCGCTGGGGGTTCTGGCGGTTTCCCCGTCGATGGCGATGATTTTATCCCCGGCTTCAATCCCGGCTTCATAGGCGGGAGCATCATCGGAAACCCCGGCAATATCCGTGGTGACCACGCCGATGGTATAAAAAATCCCGGTTAAAATAATAATCGCCAGTAAAAAATTCATAAAGGATCCTGCAATCAGCACGGCAATACGGCTGAGTATCGGTTTATTGCTGAAGCTTCTTTCGTCCTCGGAGGATTCGTCCTCTCCCTCCATTTTCACGTATCCGCCGATGGGAACCCCTCGCAGGGAGTAGTCGGTCTCTCCCTTTCTCTTTTGGAAAATCTTCGGTCCCATTCCCACGGAAAACTCTTGCACTTTGATGCCGACAGCCTTGGCCACGGTAAAGTGTCCCAGTTCATGGACAATTACCAGTAACCCAAGAACAATGGCGGCGGAAATTAGTGTAAATATCACAGTTACTCCTCCTTACAATAGGGTGTTGCTTACGTAATCACGTACCCAACGGTCCACTTCCAGGATTTCCTCCAAAGTGGTGTACTCAAAGGGCGTATGAGCCTCCATGGCCATCTTAATATATTTCGGTATATCATAAAAGGTGATTTTTTCCTGTAAATAGGCCTCTACCAATACCTCGTTGGCACCATTCAGTACCGCCGGCATGGTGCCTCCCGCTTCCAGGGCCTCATAGGCCAGTTTCAGGCAGGGAAAACGCCGGGTATCCGGTTCTTCAAAGGAGAGGTTTCTAATTTTGCTGAGACTTAGTTTTTCATAGTCCCCTTTGATTCTTTCCGGGTAGGAAAGGGCATACTGGATCGGCACCTTCATATCCGGCACCCCCAGCTCCGCAATCACGGAACTGTCCACATATTCCACCATGGAATGGATAATGCTTTCGGGATGCACCAAGGTTTCGATTTTTTCTTGGGGCACATCGAAAAGCCAGCGGGCTTCAATGACTTCCAAGCCTTTATTCATCATGGTTGCGGAATCGATGGAAATCTTTCGTCCCATAGCCCAGTTAGGATGCTTCAGCGCCTGACGATAGGTGGCTTTTTCAATTTCTTCCTTCTTCCAGGTGCGAAAGGGGCCTCCGGAAGCGGTTAGAATGATCTTTTCCAAACTTTCTTTTTTCTCTCCCTGTAAACACTGGAATACTGCGGAGTGCTCACTGTCGATGGGAGTGATTTGAATCCCTTTTTCTCTGGCTTTTTGCATCACCAGTTCCCCGGCTACCACCAGGGTTTCCTTATTGGCCAGGGCAATGTTTTTTCCGGCGTCGATGGCTTTTACGGTAGGTACCAGACCTGCACTGCCCACCACAGAGTTTACCAGTAAATCCACTTCTCCCGAGGTGGCAATGGCAACGAGGCCTTCGAGGCCCACTAAGACTTTCACACGGAAAAGAGGATAATTCGGATTGTCCTCCGGTGTTTTCGTTCTCGGCCCCCGGGCCTTCAGCTTAATAATCTCCTCTTTTAACAACTTCCCTCTATCCGGGTCAAAGACGGCCACCAACTTCGGCTGAAATTCCTGAATCTGTTCCTTTAAACGGCTGATATTTCCCATAACCGCCAGGGCCGATACACGGTAATCCCCGGGGTTTTTTCGAACCACTTCCAGGGTTTGTTCGCCGATGGATCCTGTAGACCCTAAAATACCTAGGTTTTTCATTTCCTCCATCCTTTCCATAGGGGACTTATTTTTTTGAATTATTATTCCTTCCGTCCCCATCCCTTACTTTCTATTATACCATTTATATAAAAACTTTTTTTACTGCTGCAGCCCTATCCTACAACCATGGTTATGTAATAATAAACCAGGGGGGCGGCAAAGATAATACTGTCAAAGCGGTCCAGCACCCCGCCGTGGCCGGGCATAATCTTCCCGAAATCCTTTATTCCTGTCCACCGCTTTACCATAGAAGCGCTGAGGTCTCCCATCTGGGCCACCGCCGATCCCAAGGCGCCCAGGATCATGAAAGAGAAAATCCCCTGAGGGAAAATAAAATAGGCGAATACCCCGCAGGCCGCCACGGTTCCCACAAGTCCTCCGATGGAGCCCTCAATGGTTTTTTTCGGACTTACCCGGGGACAGAGTTTATGTTTTCCCAGGAATCGGCCGGTAAAATAAGCGAAAGTGTCCGTGGCAAAGGCAATAATAAATACCAGCCAGATGATATGGGCGGGACTTTCCAAAAGATCCACCCGAATAATATAGCTCATCAGTATTGGAATATAAAGAATGCCGTACAGGGTCAACATCCCGTCCTGTACCGTATACTTTTCGTTCAACAGCAATGTTAAGGCCGTCAGAAGGAAGGCACCGTAAATTCCCTGGGTGGCCCAATCCTGTCCAAGGAACAAACTGAACACCAAAAAAACGGTAAAGGCATAACCGATTCCGTCCACGGGCTGAAAGCCTTTTTTAGAAAGGGCCTGATAAAACTCCCGAAGTCCTAAAATCATCACCAGGCCCAGGGCCGCCATCAACGGAGCGCCTCCCAGGGTTATTATCCCAATGAGTATGGGTATTCCAATAACTGCACTAATTATCCGAGTAATCATAAAGTTCCCCCAAAATTATATTTTACCAAATCGCCGATCCCGATTTTGGTATTCCTTCACAGCTTCTTTTAAATCCTCACCGGTAAAATCCGGCCATAGGGTTTCGGTAAATACCAGTTCCGTATAGGCCAGCTGCCATAATAAATAGTTACTCAGCCGCATTTCTCCGCTGGTGCGGATTAAAAGATCCGGGTCCGGCATATCCCCGGTGTCCAGATGTTTTTCGATCTCTTCCTCGGTAACCGAAAGGCCTTCCCGGTTCCCCCGCCGGTCCTGTTGAACAATTTCCTCCACCGCCCGGCGGATTTCATCCCGGGCGCCGTAATTCAAGGCGATATTGAAGTTCAACCCCGTGTTATTCCCGGTGAGCTCCTTGGCCTTTGCGATTTCTTTTTGAATTTTTTCATCAAAGGATTGAAGATTCCCGATGGTGGTGATCCGTACGTTTTTTTTATGAAGCGCCTTGGATTCACTTTTGATGTATTCCAATAAAAGCAACATCAGTGCTTTGATTTCAGCTTTAGGTCGAGCCCAGTTCTCTGTAGAAAAAGCGTATACCGTTAAATGTTTAATTCCGATTTCATCCGCCTTTTCCAGCACCGCCCGCAGGGCTTCCACCCCTTGACGATGTCCGGTTGCCCGCATTTTGTTTTGTTTTTCCGCCCAACGGCCGTTCCCATCCATAATGATGGCAATGTGTTTTGGCATTTCCTTCATAATTTCCCACCTTACTGTTTTAAACCCCCGTTAGGGGGTTTAATCATTATCCCGCGAATATTATACTTCTAAAATTTCCGCTTCTTTATGTTTGATCAGTTCATCAATTTTTTCAATGTACTCGTCGGTTATTTCCTGAACGGTTTCCAATCCGTCTTTTAGATCATCTTCGGTGATGTCTTTGTTTTTTTCCATCTTCTTCAGTTCATCATTGGCATTTCTTCTTTCGTTTCGAATGGCGACCTTGGCCTCTTCCGCCATTTTCTTTACCATTTTCACCAAATCTTTTCGGCGTTCTTCCGTTAATTGGGGGATGTTGATTCGAATGATTTTTCCGTCATTGCTGGGATTCAGTCCCAGATCCGCGCTGATGATGGCTTTTTCAATGGCCTGCAGAGCCGTGGCATCATAGGGCTGAACATTGATCAGCCGTGGCTCCGGTGCGGTTACAGATGCCAGTTGGTTTAGCGGAGTCATGGCTCCGTAATAATCCACTTTCACTTTGTCCAGCATTGAAGGATTCGCCCGCCCTGCCCGTACGGTGTTTAAGTCTTCTTTGAACACGTTTAAGGTCTTTTCCATGCTTTGTTTCATTTCCTTGTGTACTTTCAGTTCCATTTTTCTTTCCTCCCTTAATAAATGTAGGTACCGATCTTTTCTCCTAGGATGACCCGCTTAATACTGTTCGGTGCCTCAAGGCCAAACACTTTAATGGGAATGCTGTTGTCCATACATAGGGATGTTGCCGTGGTGTCCATCACCTTCAGTTCAAGATTCAGGATCTCCAAGTAACTTAAGGTGTCAAATTTCACAGCATCGGCATCCGTATTCGGATCCTTATCGTAGACCGCATCCACGTTTTTCGCCAGCAGAATGACTTCCGCTTCAATCTCGGCGGCCCGAAGGGCTGCCGTGGTGTCCGTGGTAAAGTAGGGATTTCCCGTACCGGCGGCGAAAATCACAATCCGCTGTTTCTCAAGATGGCGGATGGCCTTTCGTCGAATATAGGGTTCTGCAATTTGCCGCATTTCAATGGCGGTTTGCACCCGGCATATGGCTCCCAGGTTTTCCAGAGCGTCCTGCAGGGCCAAGGCATTGATTACGGTGGCGGTCATCCCCATATAGTCGGCGGTGGCCCGGTCCATGCCCTTGCCGCTTCGGCCTCTCCAGAAATTTCCGGCGCCCACGACTACGGCGATTTCCACGCCCATGTCTCCAACTTCTTTGACCTCCTTGGCAATTCGCTCTAAGGTATCGGTGTCTATTCCGAAACCCTTTTCCCCGGCCAGGGCCTCACCACTCAGTTTTAATAACACCCGCTTGTACACTGGCTTACTCATCAAACTCCCCCATTCTATTTATTTCGATATCACCCATGAAAATTCCTTTAAAATCTGATATTTTTCTATAACAATTCAAAAAAATTATATCTTAGTCTCAAACATAAATCAAGAGAACACTTTCGTGTTCCCTCGAAATTAATCACTATGGAATTATTTTTTGATCTGGTTGGCTACCTCTTCGGCAAAGTTTTCTTCCTTCTTTTCTAAACCTTCCCCTACTTCAAACCGTGCAAATCTACGGATGCTCAGGTTCTCACCGATCTTTGCAACCTTTTCGTTCAGCAGTTCTCCCACGGTTTTGTCCGGATCCTTGACAAAGGGCTGCTCCAGTAGACAAATTTCGTTGTAGTACTTGCTGATTCTTCCCTCAACCATTTTTTCAACGATTTTTTCCGGCTTTCCTTCCGCCAGGGCCTGCTTGGTCAAGAAGTCTTTTTCCTTTTCCACAACCTCTTCCGGTACCTCATCCTTTTTAACATACAGCGGATTTTCCGCCGCAATATGCATGGCAATATCCTTTACAAAGGTTTGGAACTCTTCGTTTTTCGCAACGAAGTCGGTCTCGGAGTTTACTTCCACTAATACGCCGATTCTTCCTCCGTGGATGTAGGATTCCACTAAACCTTCCGAAGCGATTCGTCCGGACTTTTTCGCCGCCTTGGAAAGACCCTTCTCCCGTAAGTACTCCACCGCTTTATCCATATCTCCATTGGTTTCCGTTAATGCTTTTTTACAATCCATCATTCCCGCAGCGGTTTTTTCCCGCAGTTCTTTTACCATTTTAGCACTGATACTCATTATAAAAAACCTCCCTTATAGTATTTAAGGTAAGGGTCAAAGGGAAGTTCCCTTATACCCTTACCTTTAGAGTTCGAAGCTATTTTATTTGATTTACTCTTCGATTTGTTCTCCCTGCTTACCTTCCAATACGGCGTTGGCCATGGTGGCGGTGAGAAGTTTTACGGCTCGGATGGCATCGTCGTTACCTGGAATAACATAATCGATGTCATCGGGGTCACAATTGGTGTCTACCACACCGATTACAGGGATTCCCAGTTTGTGGGCTTCCTTAATGGCGTTTCGCTCTTTCCGAGGGTCGATTACAAAGATGGCATCCGGTACTCCGTTGATGCCCTTAATTCCCCCTAGGAATTTTTCCAATCGTTCCATTTCATTTCGAAGTTGGGTAACCTCTTTCTTCGGCAGTACGTCGAAGGTTCCGTCTTCACTCATTTTTTCCAGTTCATGAAGTCGGTCAATTCGCTTTTTGATGGTTTTGTAGTTGGTCATCATTCCACCTAACCACCGTTGATTCACATAGAACATTTCGCATCGCTCGGCTTCCTTGGCGATGGCTTCCTGGGCCTGCTTCTTGGTTCCGACAAAAAGAATCTTCTTTCCCTCGGCAGAAAGGTCCCGTACTACATTATAAGCCTCTTCCACCAGTTTTACGGTTTTTTGCAGGTCGATAATGTAAATTCCGTTTCTTTCCGTGAAAATGTACTCCGCCATTTTCGGGTTCCATCTTCGGGTTTGGTGTCCAAAATGCACACCGGCTTCCAATAATTGTTTCATTGATATTACAGACATAGCTGCACCTCCTTAGTTTTTCCTCCACTTTATTCATCTTTTCCAAGGACTTAAAAGGTTTTAAGCACTCCTTGGAAAATCCTAAAGTGTGTGTTTTTATCACTAAAATATATTATCATACATCGGGGATTTAAGCAATAATTTTCTTTGATTAATTACCGGTTCCCAATCGCCTCAAGGATCTCTTCCGTGGAGGCATAAAGAGGGATTTCCCGAACCCCGGCATCCAACCCCTGATAGGTAAGCACCTCGTAAATTTCCTGCTTCTGCTGTTTCGAGGTGATCACCCCTTCGACCATTAAGTCGTAAAGAAATTCCTCAATGGAGGCATCCTCCGAAATCTCGAAGGCCACCACAGCTTCCCTTTCTTCTTTCTCACCGGATTCCCCTTCCGAAGGTTCTTCTTCTCCGACGATCCCTTCACCGGGGTCTTGAACTACTTCCCCGGTCTCCCGGGAGGCTCCATCCTGTAGCAGCAAGGACCAAAGACTTCCGCTTATGAAGATCCCCAGGGCCATGCCGATTAGAAGACCGGACCAGACTTTTCTTCCCATATTTAGTCACCTCTATTTTCCTGTTTCCCCAGTTTTATTACCATTTCCACTTCCCGAAGGCTTTTTCCCAGGCTACGGGCAATTTCTCCGGGCTCCATTCCCTCTTCATAGCGCTGAAGCACATCTTCATTCTTTTGTTGGAAGAGGCTCTGGTTTAATACCTGGTCAAAGGGCTGCTCTTTCCCGGGCTCTTGCCGTTTCCTATAGGAGTCTATCCGGTGATGGAGCTGTTTTTGTTCTTTTTTCAGTTGAATCATCTCTTCCTGAATATCTTCCAATTCCCGGGCCATACGGTATATCTTTTTGGCATTCAGGGCTTCCCTTCCCTGTTCTTCGGTTTTTAGGATTTCCTGTCCCCGTTCCGACCTGATCTCCCTGTCCTCTTTCCCTTTTTTAAACAGAAGGATCAGGGCCAGGGCAATTAATATCAGAATTAGACCCATCATCAGGATTTGCACCGTCAACATACTTTCATTTCCGTTTCCCACATCCTACACCTCATTCATTCTTCCTTAGATTCGTACATCCAGTTTGTTACCCCGTTTTTTATTCTTTGCTTCCTTTTTACGGGATTCTTTTTGTTCACTGTCCCGGGGATTTTTCTTCTCCCGCTTGATCTTTTGCCCCTTGGTTCCTTCCCCTTTTTGGATCCGGCTTTCCTCTTCCTTCTGCTTTTTAGCCTCTTCATTTTCCAGCATCTGATTGGTATTCATGGGCTTGTTCTGTTGGTTCTGTTTATTCTTCGCCTCATGTATAGAGTTTTGATACATCAGCTGCTTATCAATAGGTTTAACCGACATAGAATCCCTCCTTGACCTTCAATCCGGGTACCTGCTTCCGAAGCTTATTTTTCATAGGGTCCGATGACCACATCCCCCTCTTTTCGGTAAAGGGTGGCATTGGACATTTCCTCGTAAATGTGTCGTACACCGTTGAGGATCCGGACTTTTACTCCGGGATAAATCGTCGAGGAAACACTGACCTTACCCATATTTGCATTGGCGATTTTGAATCTGAGACTTTCAATTTCCTTTTCACTGTTCACTTTTTTATTGTTTAAAAACTCCATGGTTTTTAAAGATTTGATCAGCATCGTCTCTTTGTCCTCGGTAAGCTTTCCCATGCCTTCCAACTTCTTCAGGAGTTCAATGGTTTTGTTCAGATTTAAAATGTTTTTATCGATTTCCTCAAGGGTTTTTTCCAGGGCATCGAAGTACTCTTTATCCTCGGGATCAAGGCCCACTTCCACATTGGTAATGGTTCCCATATGAGATCCCATAACCTTTGCCCGGATCTCTTTTTGAGCTTTGATGCTGCCTCCCACGATCAGGCCCTTTTTTCCCCCTACGGTTATTGAGCCCTTGGCCTGAACGATACTGTGAAGGATGGCTTCCGCCTCGATGTTCCCCTTGGCTTTCAGCGTGGCGTTTTCAATGTACTTGGCGATGATATTCTCCCCTGTTAACACCGCCTGATTGTTTCCCTGAACCCCCCGGTTGAGGATGATATCTCCCCCGGCCTTTAGTTCCGAGCCTTCCACCACCCCTTGAACTTCAATGTCCTCCTCCGCATCAATATTGAAGCCCGCTTTCACATTTCCCCGGACCAGTACTTTTCCTTTAAAAGCAATGTTTCCCGTGGAGTTATCCACGTTTGCGGGAACTTCATAGACCTTTTTCACTTCCACTTTTCCGTCGATCAATTGTACCTGACCGGCCTGGGAGGCGTGTAAAAACCTTTCGTCTTCAGAGATTTCCGTGTTTTTCCCCTTGGGTAGCCTTGCTTCCCGGCCCTTTTCCGGCGGGATTTCTTCCCCGAAGATGTTTTTCCCCGGCCTTCCTTCCCCGGGAGGAATCAACTCCGCTAGGGCCGTACCGACTTCCACATTGTTGATGATGTTTAACTCCTTGAAGTTGATGGTTCCGCTGTCGGAAATCTTCGGTTTCGCTTTGGCCTCCACGTCCACCAGGTAACGGATTTCTCCGTCCTTCCCTTTCTTCGGCCGATCTCCCCCGGCAATTTGAAAAGGTTTATCGAATACCCGGTGGGCCAGAATTTTTTCAATTTGTTCCCGGTCAATGCCGTAGACAATTTTTTCCTGATGCAGCTTATCCATGACCTCTTCTACCGTTGGAACTTTTCCTCCATAGGGCTTTGTCAGGGTGATATTGGCTTCGAGACCTTCATTCCGGAGGGTAATCTCTACTTCACTGTCAATCAATACTTCCTCCTGGGCCGGGGCAATTTTCACCGGTTCCCCCAGGGTCGTTTCGTCTATTTCAAACAGGGTCTTACTATCCACATCCTGTACCTTCTTTTGGGAAAGATAGGTGATCAGCTCTTTTTTATCACTACCCAGGGTTTCCCGGTTTTTCAGGGTGGCGTATACCCCATCCTCCTCATAGGAGAGGACAAACCCCGTGGTTTCATCCGGTGTCCCGCCGTTGATTTTTTCCATCCCTTTTTCCTGCAGTTCTTTTGAACGTTCCAGGTTTTTTTCAATCGGTTCGTTTTTCTTGCTTACTTTAATGGTGACCGTCTTTTTAGTAAAAAGCCCTTTCTTTTCCTCCAGCAGTTCAATGTCCACTTCCTCTTTGCTTGCCTGTAACTCTGTTAAGGCTTTTTCTAGGGCCATGTCGTAGTGATTTTCTGTGATCGTTACCGATGCCTTCATTACACCACTCCTTTATTTAAGAATCCTAATCCCTCAGTCCAGTTGATTTTTCAAACGAATGATTGCCTTTGAATGAATTTGAGAAACCCTGGATTCGGAAATCCCGATGATTTCTCCGATCTCTTTATAGGTCAGTTCTTCATAATAATACAGGGAAATCACCTGTTTTTCCCGCTCCGGCAATCCTTCAATGCGATTGCGGAGGATTTCGTAGGTTTCCCCTTCTATGTAGATGTTTTCCGGAACTTCTTCTTCTTTTTTGGGAAGATCAAAAGTGGTTCCCTCTTCCAGTTTTTCTTCCAGGGATACTAAGTTAAAGCTGTTAATCTGGGTTAAAAGATCCTGGAGTTCCGCTTTGGAAATTTCCATGTGTTGACAAATTTCCTCCTCCGTGGCATGTCTTTTGTGTTTTTCCTCCAGTTCCTGATAGGCCCTTTCCAGTTTTTTGGCCTTTTGTCGAATGGAACGGGGAATCCAGTCCAGATTTCTTAGCTGATCGATCACCGCTCCCCTTACCCGAATTTGAGCATAGGTTCGAAATTTCACTTCCTTTTCCAAGTCGAATTTTTCAATGGCATCAATGAGCCCGAAAATCCCGTAGCTGACCAAATCATCATACTCCACATGACCGCCGTATTGGATACTCAGTCGACCCGCCACGATTTTTACAATGTCCACATGATGTTCAATCAGCTTTTCCCGGGCTTTCGGATCTTTTTTTTCCTTGTAATCCTTCCAAAGGCCTTTATGTTCCATAGATCTAAGCCTCCTAGCCTCAATCTGTTTTTTTAAATGGTTTGACTTCCATGGCCGATGGTTTTAATAAACAACCGGCCGTCGTCGCCGTAGAGCTCGATGGTTCTTCCATAACTTCCCCCTACATCCTTGGCGATGACGGGGATTTTTAAAGCCCCCAGTTTTTCTTCCGCGGCCAGGGCATTACGGTGTCCGATTTTCATAATGTCATTGCCCCCGTTGCCGAAGGTAAACATCTGGGCCCCTCCGGCGAGCTTCGCCCGGAAATTCTTGGGCTGCCCCCCCCTTTCCCTCATCGCCTCAATTAAGACATCAATGGCGGTGTCGGCAAATTTGGCTTTGTTGGCATTGTTTTTAATCTGTCGGCTGTCGGGAAGCATGATATGAGCCATCCCGGCGATTTTTTTCACCGGATCATACAGGGTGATGCCGACGCAGGATCCCAGGCCTAAGGTGGTGAGTACTCCTTGCTTATCCGTGGTCTGCAAATCCGCCATCCCCACTTTAATAATATTTCCCATAGGCTAATACACTCCCAGACTGTTTAAGATCTTTTCAAAGGAAGGCTCATCGGGAATTAAGAAAAATCGTGCCTCTACCAAGTCCTTTCCCTCTTTTAATTCCGTTTCAATAAAAAGCACTTTATCGCTGATATGGCTGAACTGGATCGCCGGCACACTCATCACTGCTCCCGCCATATCCACGGCTAAGGAAGGTACGGAATGGTGTATGTTGAAATTCGTCAAGGAAACCAAGGAGGCGATATAGGCCCCGGATAAAATGTTTCCCACTTCCCGAAGAGCGGAGCGGTCCATCTCGTCCAATTCACCATTTTCACTGCTCTTTCCCATTAACATGTTCGTCAGTAATTTGGATGAATCCAGATCCAGTAAAAACATGATGTTTCCCTGGATGTCTCCATGAACATTAAAGTAAATTCCCGCCACAATGTTCTCTTCCCCGCCCAGGACCTCGGCTACCTCCTGGATGTCGAGGATTTTCACCTTGGGCACGTCCATATCGATTTTTTTGCCCAGCATGCCCGCCAGGGCCGTGGCCGCATTGCCGGCACCGATATTTCCGATTTCCTTTAATACATCAATATGCTGTTGGTTTAAGCTTTCAATAGACATGGAAGCCATAAAACCCCTCCTTTAGGACAGCGTCTCACTGTCTTGGATTTGAAGCACCTTATAAAGATTTAAAAGAATAATCATCCGCTCGTCAATTTTTCCGATGCCCCGGATGTGTTCGTCCTGTACCGCCGCGTCTAAGCTGATGGTTTGATCGATGGCGCTGTTATTAATACTCAGCACTTCGGAGGAACTGTCCACGATCATACCTACGCTGATTTCCTCCAGTTCCAGAATAATGGTTCGGGTATCTTCGGCCTCATCAAGCTCGGAAAGATCAAAGCGTTTTCGCATATTAATAATGGGAACCACTTCCCCCCGGAGGTTGATCACCCCTTCCAGGTAGTCGGGAGCGTTGGGTACCCGGGTCATTTCCGTCATCTTTTCAATGGTTTTTACATATTCAATAGGGATGCCGTAGCTCTCCCCCTCCAGTTTGAAAATTACGTATTGTTGGGTCTGTGACATTATTTACCCTCCTTTCTGAAAAACGAGTTGGTATCCACAATTAAGGCTACGGTACCGTTGCCGAGAATCGTGGCCCCCGCAATGCCCTCGATATTGTTTAAGAACTTCCCGAGGGATTTAATGACAATCTCCTGCTGTCCGATTAAATCGTCCACAATGATTCCTGCGGTCTTGTCTCCTTTTCGAATAATCACCACGGTATGTTCCGGATCTTCAAATTCCTTTTCCACCGGCGGCACCCTTAAGAGTTCCGCAAGTTTTAAGATCGGCAGGGTGGCGTCCCGGTAAAGGGCTACTTTGTTCCCTTGAATGTCCCGAATCTTATCTTTATGGATGGTGGTGATTTCCTTGATGGTGTTTAAGGGAATGGCATATTTTTCCGCCTCCACTTTGACCAGTAAGGCCTGGATAATGGCCAGGGTCAGGGGTAGGCGAATAACGGACTTGCTTCCTATTCCCGGCTTTGAGGTGACCTCAATGTCTCCCCCTAAGGATTCGATCTTGGTTTTTACTACGTCTAGGCCGACCCCTCTTCCGGATAGGTCCGAGACCTGGTCTGCCGTTGAAAACCCGGGGGTGAATAAAAGATCCACCGCATCGCTGTCTTCCATCTGCTCTTTTTGCTGGGTTGTAATCAGCCCTTTATTAAAGGCTTTTTCCTTAACCTTTTCCACATCGATGCCTTTTCCGTCGTCTTCCACCTCAATCACCACGGTATTGCCGTCGGGATAGGCTTCCAGCCTTACGGTACCCTTAGCTTCCTTCCCGCTTTCCCGGCGAACCTCCGGTCCTTCAATCCCATGGTCAATGGAGTTTCGAATTAAATGAATTAAGGGATCTCCGATTTCGTCGATGACGGTACGGTCCACTTCCGTTTCTTTACCGGCCATATCCAGTTGAATATCTTTACTCAGATCCTTAGAAAGGTCCCGAACCATTCGGGGAAAACGGTTGAATACCCGCTCAATGGGAACCATGCGCACCTTCATCACCGCATCGTGAAGACTGGTGGTGATCCGCTCTAAATATTCCGTGGTTTCATTGACCTTTGCCGCATCCTGTTTTCCGTCGGCATCTTCCAGGCGGGTTTTAATAATAATCAGCTCGCTGACTAAGTTCATCAAATTATCCAGTCGATCAATATCCACCCGAACGGTTTTACCGGTTTTACCTTTATTCCCGTTTTCCTGTTTCTCCTTGGAAGCAGGGGTTTTCTCCACGGCAGGGTTCTCAGGGGTTTTTGGAGATGCAACCGGCAAATCTTCTCCTTCGGTCTCCGGTTTCTCCTCGGCGTCAACGCCTCCCTTTTGACCTCGCAACTCGGTGAAATCAATGCTTTTGATTTCCGAAATATCATCCACTTCTTTTTCTAAGAAATCCTGTTCTTCCTTGGAAATCAGCAGGACTTCAAAGGACAGATCAAAGTTTTCATCTTCAATATCTTCAATGGAAGGGTTGGAATAAACAATCTCACCCACCCGCTCCAGACGGTTGATGAAAATATAGGCTCTTGCGGATTTCAGCATGCATTTTTCATCCAGAGTGGTCTTAATAAAATAAGAAGAAAGACCTTCTTTCCTGGATTTCTCCGCCGCCTGGGCTACATGCTCCGGCAAAGCGATATTTCCTAAGGGATCCGGGGAAGAGGAATCCGGTTCCTGCTTAGATCCTGGGGCTGCCGGAGGGGTTTTTTCTGCTGTTTTTCCCAGTTTGATGTTTTCCAAACTCCGGATCAGGTCCTCGGACCGATTTTCCCCTTCCCTGCCTTCCTGCTCGATGTTGTTGATATAGCCCTCTAATTGATCAAAGCATTCAAATAGAATATCCACGATTTCCTCTGTGGTTTTCAGTTCATCGTTTCGGATTAAATCCAGAACATTCTCCATTTCATGGGTGAGTCCTGCAATGTTTTGATAACCCATGGTCCCGGACATCCCTTTGATGGTATGGGCAATACGAAACATCTCATTCAATAAATCCTTATCATATGTAAAACTCTCCAGCTTTAACAGGATTTCATTCATGCTTTGCAAATGCTCTTTGGTCTCTTCAATAAAAATGTCTAAATACTGATTCATGTCCATTACTTTTGCACCTCCAAGTGTTTTAAAACTTTTTTCGTAATTTCATCCAGGTCCGCCACTTCGTCGGCATCCCCTTGTTCCACCACGGTCTTGGGCATACCGTAAACCACAGAGGATTCTTCATTTTGGGCAATTACATGATTCTTCGTGGCCTTTTTCAATTCCTGTATTCCTTTGGCCCCGTCGGAACCCATGCCCGTCATAATCACAGAGATCACGTCTTGAATGTTTTCCTGACGAAGGGACTGAAATAAGGCATTTACCGAAGGACGATGGCCTGCTATGGGGGGATCCTCTCCCAGGTCTAAAAACAGCTGTCCTCGGGAATTTTTTTTAAGCCGAAGATGGGCCCCACCTTTGGCGATGTATCCATGTCCCGGTTGCAAAACTTCCCCCTGGACGGCTTCCTTCACGGTGATTTCCGATAGGGTGTTCAGTCGTTCCGCCAGGGATTTGGTGAAACCCGGAGGCATGTGCTGTACAATCACAAAACTGGCCTTGGTGTTTTTCGGGATCAGGGGAATCACTCGTTGAAGGGCTCTGGGGCCACCGGTGGATGTTCCTATAGCTACAATCCTCGGTGTCTCTGAACGGGGATCCAAGAAGCCTTTTTCCTTGGGGCTTTGGCTGATATCCACTAAACTTTTCCGAATGATTTTTAAATCCTTTTCACTTTGTACCCGCTGGGGCTTTTGAATGTTTTTCACCCCGGCTGCGGTTTTCAGTTTTTGGATAATTTCCTGACTCAGCTCTGAGAGATCCTTTAAATCCTGATGGGAAGGTTTTTTGGCAACGTCCACAGCCCCGTATTCCAGGGCTTTCATTGTGGCCTCGGTTCCCTGGGCGGTAAGGCTGCTAAACATCACCACGGGGGCCGGATGCTTTTCCATAATAATTTCCAAGGCTTCGATACCATTCAGTATGGGCATTTCCACATCCATGGTGACTACATCCGGACGGTGACGCTGAACTTTTTCAATGGCGTCCTTTCCGTTCCTTGCATAATCCACCACTTCGAAAATCGGGTCCCGGCTTAATATGTCCCGAATAATTTGGCGAATAAAGGCGGAATCATCCACAATCAACACTTTAATTGTATTTTCCATGTTATATCAATCCTTTTTTTCGTAGTTCCCGCTGTTTTTGAAAAATATAGCTTACAATGGTGTTTCGGTCTTTGTCGGATATACTGGTAAACTGAATCCCCACTTCATGGTTATTCTCCACGGGATCTTTGATACACCGGACAATCTCTCCCAGGACACTGATGGGGGCTTGATCGATGACCATATTTACTTCAACGGGATCCCGGGACTGAAATGCCTCCCGGGTAATGCATTTCAAACCGCCGCCGCTGATATCCTTGGTAACGCAGGGGATCTTGCGGTTGTTTTGAATATCCGTCACTGCGATATCCATGGTAATATCCAGTCGAAAGTAAAACCTTCGCTGGATTTTCTTCGCTTTTCCCCGGAGTTTAATACCGTAGATCAATATCGGTTCATCCTTACTTAATAATACTTCTCCACGAACCTTTAATATTCCTTTATCCTTGGTAAAAAAATAAATATGAATTTGTTCATTGATTTCTAACGCGTAATTTTTTCCATATTTCATCGGTTTGGAAATATGTACAATATCCCCTTGGATATCCATCACCTGACTTGTGATGCCCGTGGACTTCTCTTCCAGGTCCTTGGCGTTCCCCCGGATTTTCCCCACCTCTAGTTTATCACCGATACCTATGGTATCCAATATGGCCATTCCATCACCTCATTATATCCAAATTTAAAAATTTATCCTGCTCATTACTTAAACAGTCCGATGACCTTTTGGAAAAAACCCTGGTCCTCTTTGATTTCATCGGCCTCTTTAGACACTAACTTTCGGGCCGCCGCTTCGATGTCCTTGGCTGCATGACAGGCGGGAAACTGAACCGCAAAGGGATTTTGACTGTATACCGCCTTGACCACTGAGGGATCCTCTCGAACAAAGCCTAACAGTCCGATTTCCATTTGCAAAAATTCTTTGCCCACTCTTTGAAGCTTGTGGTAAACTTCCCGGCCCTCTTTTGAATCCTTTACCTTATTGATCAATAACTGAATCGATTTATCCCGGTCCTGATTTCCGATGGCTTTAATTACCGCATAGGCATCGGTTATGGATGTGGGCTCCGGGGTGCTGATGACTAAAACCTCCTGGGCAGCCAGTACAAAGGACAGTACCGACTTGGAAATCCCCGCCCCGGTATCAATTAGAATAAAGTCCGCATATCGGCTGATCTCGGAAAACCGTCGGGTTAACCCCTCCACCTTTTCCGGGGACATGTCCATCAGCCCCTCAATACCCGATGCTCCCGAAATGATCCCTATGCCTTCGGGACCTTCGGACATGACCTTCTCAATAGGAAGATCCCTCTCCATTAGATCCACTAAGGTATATTTCGGTATGCTTCCCAGAATCACGTCAATGTTCGCAAGTCCCAGGTCCGCATCAAATATGACAACCTTTTTTCCCGCCTTTGCCAGGGTGATGCCCAGGTTAATGGTGAAATTCGTCTTTCCCACGCCCCCTTTTCCGCTGGTTACCGCAACCACGCGGGAATCGATCCCGGGAGCCGGTGTTGGACTTTTTTCCTCATCTTTTTCCTTAGCTTCCTTCGGAAAATTTTTCCGAAGCTTAATCATCTCTCGAAGCTTCTGTGCTTGATCCCCCATCAGTCAACCTCCCTGGTAAACAGATGAATCAATTTTTCCACACTGGCGTTTTCAATATCATCGGGAACACTTTGCCCGTTGGTTAAGTATAGCACGGGTTTGTCATTTTCAATAGAGGAGTTTAAAATCCCTCCATAGGTTGTGGCTTCATCGGTTTTTGTGAAAATAATTTTATAGTTGTCAAGAAATTCGTAGTGTTTGGTGATCTCCCTTAGATCCTTAGTACTGGAGGTGGCACTGAGCACCAGATAAATATCCTTATCCTCCATAGCAAAAAGCAAATCCTCCAGTTCCTTAATCTGATCTTCATTCCGATGGCTTCGTCCCGCCGTGTCGATCAACACCAGGTCCCGGTCGGAAAAGCCTTCCAGGGTTTCGGTGATTTCTTTGGCTTCATAGACAATTTTTATGGGAATATTGAGGATCTCACTGTAGGTTTTCAGTTGCTCCACCGCTGCAATCCGGTAGGTATCCGCACTAACCAGTCCCAGTTTTTTTCCTTCTTCCAGGGCGTAACGGGCGGCCAGTTTGGCGATGGTTGTGGTTTTTCCCACCCCGGTGGGTCCCACAAATACCACGTTTTTGCTTTGGGGTTTGAAGTTTTTCATAATCACTTTTTCTTCCAGTTTATGCTTTAACACCTGTCGAATCTTTTGGTTTTGCTCTTCCTCAGTATCCTCGTCGGTGATGACCTCTTTTAGCTGCCGGATCAGATCGATGATGATTTCTTCCTGAACATCCTGGAGTTTCAGCTGTTTATATAAATCCAGCACCGGTTTTTGATGCACCCCCTGTAAAACTGCAGGGAAATTTCCCACAGGCTTTTCCTGAACCAGAGTGTTCAACAGTTTTTTCATATCCTGCAGCTCTTTGGAAAGCTCCTGGTAATCCTCCCCTTCTGAGGAGGTTTTTCTCGCCGCCGAAGGCCTTTTGTAAACCGCCGGGTTTTCCTCCCCTTCCTCTTCAGGGTTTTGCATCGCTTTTGCTACTTTGGTTTTTACCGGCACCGATCCCTTGCTTTTCATCGGTTCCGGCCGCTTACTTTTTACCTGCTCTTCCCGGGCGGCAACGATTTCCACCGAGGGGCTTTTGAAAAAACGCCAGATTCCCCGGGGAAGCACTTCCTTTTCATGAAGGATGATGGCATTGGCCCCCAGTTCCTGCTTTACTTTTTCCACAGCCTCTTCTGTTGTCTCTCCGTAAAACTTTTTAACTTTCATTATTGGTTCACCACCCCGATGGATTCGATTTCAAGACTTGGGTCCAGTTCATTATAGGAAAGCACTATTAAGTCTTGACTGAGCTGTTCTGTCAACCGTTTAAAATAGAGCCTGGCAATAGGGGCTGTGACCACGATGGGTTGTTCCCCTAAAGACATCAGCCGCTGAATCTGTTTTGCCAAATTATTCAGTACCGATTGGACAATATTGGGATCCATGGAAATGTAGGTTCCGCTCTCGGTCTGCTGCAGGGAGTCCATAATGGTCTGTTCCAGCCCCTTGTCCAAGGTAATGACCTTCGCCGGCTGATTGGTGATAAACTGCTTGGAAATCGCCCTACCAAGGCCTTGTCGCACATACTCCGTTAACATATCCGTGTCCCGGGTGATGTTAATATGGTCCGCCAGGGTCTCAAGGATCGTAACAAAGTTTCGAATGGAGACCCCTTCCTTTAACAGGTTGGCCAGCACTTTTTGAATTTCTCCCAGACTCATCTGGCTCGGTAGCAGTTCATCCACCAAGGCCGGGTGGGATTCTTTGACGTTGTCCACCAGCTTTTGGACGTCCTGTCGTCCCAGTAGTTCATGGGCGTGCTTTTTGATCACTTCCGTCAGGTGGGTGGCAATAATCGACGGAGGATCCACCACGGTGTATCCCAGCATTTCCGCATCCTCCCGAACCTCTTCTTTAATCCATTTTGCCGGCAGGCCGAAGGCGGGCTCCACGGTTTCCACCCCTTCAATGTCTCCGTCTACGGAGCCGGGGTTCATGGCCATGTAATGGTCGAACATGATATTCCCCGCGGTGATTTCCACCCCTTTGATTTTAATAATGTATTGATTGGGCTCTAACTGAATATTGTCCCGAAGCCGGATCATGGGGACAATCATTCCCAGCTCCAAGGCGCATTGCCGCCGGATCATGACCAGTCGGTCAAACAGGTCTCCCCCCTGTTCCTGATCCGCTAAGGGGAGAATCCCATAGCCGAATTCCAATTCGATAGGATCCACACTGAGGAGGGGCATCACGTTTTCCGGTTTCCGTTTTTCCTGGGCCTCTTCCTCGGTGGCTTCCACTTCCTTTTCTTCCGCTTGTACCGCTTCTTTTTTCCTGGACTGATATTTCATAATCCCCGCGGTAATAAAGGCGGCGGAAATCAGCAAAAAGGGAATGGTGGGCAAGGGGGTCATGGCTAGAAAGATCAATACGCCCCCGATGATCAACATACTTTTCGCCTGTTCAAACATCTGCTCAATCATGTCGGAGCCGAGATTTCCCTTGGATGCCGAGCGTGTAACCACAATACCGGTGGAAGTGGAAATCAGCAAGGCGGGAATTTGACTGGCCAGTCCGTCGCCCACGGTAAGAATCGTATAAACTTGGATGGACTCCTGAAAAGTGAAGTCGTTCATCACGATTCCGATAATAAAGCCGGCGCCGATATTGATCATGGTAATGACAATACTGGCAATGGCATCTCCCTTAACAAACTTACTGGCACCATCCATGGAACCGTAAAAATCCGCTTCCCTCTGAATTTTTTCTCTTCGCTCCTTGGCTTGATAATCATCGATTAACCCGGCGTTCAGGTCCGCGTCAATGGCCATTTGCTTTCCGGGCATGGCGTCCAGGGTAAACCGTGCGGCAACCTCCGCCACCCGCTCGGCTCCCTTGGTGATGACCAGGAACTGAATGATGACGATGATCAAAAACACAATAAATCCTACGATGGCATTTCCCTGGATCACAAAGTCCCCGAAACTCTCAATCAGATCCCCGGCCTGGGCCTCGGATAGAATATACCGGGTTGTGGTAATATTCAAGGCCAGACGGAACAGGGTGGCGATCAGGAGAATGGAGGGGAAAATGGAAAACTCCAAAGCCTCTTTGATATACATGGAAACCACTAGTATTAAAAGTCCCAGGGCAATATTAAAACTCAGCAGTACATCCAAGAGTCCTAAGGGGATGGGCATGATAATGATGATGACGATACCGATTACGGCCAGTACTACAAATATGTCTCCAAACTTCATGATAATCCCCCTTTAGTTTTTTTATTCAGCTTATACACATAAGCCAGCACTTCCGCCACACCCTGGTATAAGTCCGGCGGTACAAACTCACCGATGTTTACCATTTTATACAGGGTTCTTGCCAGATATTTATTTTCAACAATGGTGACATTGTGTTCATTCGCTCTTTTTTTGATGTTTTGGGCAATGATGTCCTGGCCCTTAGCCACCACTCGGGGGGCTTCAAAGGACTCGGCGTTATACTCAATGGCCACCGCAAAGTGGGTGGGATTGGTAATAACCACATCGGCCTTCGGTATTTCCTCCATCATCCGCTGCATGGACATTTGCCGCTGCTTTTCCCGGATTTTGGATTTGATCATGGGATTTCCGTCGATTTGCTTTCGCTCTTCCTTTACTTCCTTTTTTGTCATTTTTATCTGCTTCTCATGATCGTATTTCTGATAATAATAGTCGATAATTGCAAGGATTACCAGGGCTAAGGACGCTCGAATCCCGATATTCATGGTCAAGGAGCTGATGGTGGCCACAATTTCCGAGGTTTCCATGGTGATGGTGGAAAAAACCCGGGCGATCTCCCCGGAGGTGTAGTGAAAGACGATATAGCCGATCACAAAGATTTTGACAAAGGATTTAAACAGCTCTACCAGGGATTTCAGGGAGAAAATTCGTTTAAAACCCTCAAGGGGATTGAGTTTGCTCAGTTTTATGGCCAGGGTTTTTACGGTGAATAAGGGACCCACCTGAAAATAGCTGGCGGAAAACCCGATGATTACCGTGGCGAGAAACAATGGCCCCACCAGCATCAGCATCTGCAGCATGGCCATAATCACAAAGCGGTGGGCATTTTCAAAGGTAATCATTGTCCTTCCGTTCAGATACTGCTGAAAAAAATTAATGGTGAAATTTCTTGTCATAAAGCCGATATACCCGGAGGACAAGCCCAGTACCGAAAAGGCACCGATCAGTAAAAACGCGGAGTTCACCTCTTTGCTTTGATGGACCTGCCCTTTTTTCCGACTGTCCTGTTTCTTTTTCGGGGTGGCTTTCTCGGTTTTTTCTTCATTGAATAACTGAAGATCTATTCTTACCATAATTTCATCAACCTCTGGACAGGATTTCAATAATTTCTCTTATTGAGTCAAACATTATATCAAATAAATTTTCGGAAAAAGGAACAAAGAACTGCAAAGAGATAATCACGGTTAACAGCCCGATCCCGATTTTCAACGGCAGCCCCACCACAAAAATATTCATTTGGGGCATGGTCCTGGCCAGCACTCCTAAGAGGACGTTGGCTAAAAAAATCGTTGCAATCACCGGAGCGGAAAACTGAAAGGCCAGCACAAAAAACCGGCTGTAAATCTGTACAAAGCGTTCAATAAATACGCCGTCAAAGGTGATCATCATTCCGATGGGAATCCGATCAAAACTGAACTCCATAGCTTTAATCAACATATGGTGACCGTTGAGGACTAAAAAAAGCAAAACTAAAAACATATTGTAGAAATTTCCCATCACCGGTATTTGCAGGTTGGTTTGGGGATCAAACACGTTGACCATTCCAAAGCCCATTTGGGTATCGATCATTCTCCCCGCCAGGTACATTACGCTGATGAAGGTAAAGGCGATGAAACCGATGGTCAGACCGATAAAAAACTCGTTGATCCCGTAAAGGGCCAGGGATAAAAAGCCTTCAATTTCCGTTACCTGATTGATAATATTCCCGGGCAGGAGCACAAAGGAAAGCAGTACCCCGAGCCAAACCCTTACCAGCACCGGAATCTCTCTTCTGGAAAACACCGGAGCCAACACCATCATACCGGTGATTCGAACAATGCTCAGAAAGAAAATTTCCACATTAAATATGAAATATTCTATAAGTACATCCATGACATCCCTACTTTAGTTTACTGGATAAAGGTGTTCATATTGGTAAATAGTCTTAAGGTAAAATCCGTTATCACTGATAAGAGCCAGGGTCCAAACACCACAACGGATCCCAGGACTGCAACGATCTTCGGAATCATGGCCAGGGTCTGCTCCTGGATCTGGGTGGTGGCTTGAAAAATACTGACCGCAAGTCCTACCAGCAGTCCAAAGCCCAGCATCGGCGCCGCCAGCAGTAAGGTGGTAATCATTGCCTGTTGGGCAATTTCTACTACAATTGCTTCATCCATTTTACTTCCTCCTAATTAAAACTGGTTACTACCTGACCGATCAATAAATTCCAACCATCCACCATAATAAAGAGTAACAGTTTAAAGGGCAGAGAAATCATTACCGGGGGAAGCATCATCATTCCCATAGACATCAGGGTACTGGCCACAACCATGTCAATTACCACAAAGGGTACAAACAGTATAAAACCCATGATAAAAGCGGTTTTCAGTTCACTGATAATAAAGGCGGGAATCAACACCGTTGTCGGCACTTGGGAGATATCTTCGATGCCCATATTCACCTCGCCGATATCCATAAACAGGGCCAGTTCACTCTCCCGGGTTTGCCGGTACATAAAGTCCCTTAAAGGGTCCAGAGCATTGTCCAGGGCCACCTCCTGGCCGATTTCCTCGTTCAAAAAAGGTTGAACCGCCTCTTCATTAATTTCGTTCACCACGGGAGTCATAATAAATAAGGTTAAAAACAAGGCTAACCCCACTAAAATCTGATTAGGAGGGGTTTGCTGAGTGGCGATTGCATTTCGTAAAAAGGAAAGGACAATAATGATCCGGGTAAAACTGGTCATGGTGATCAGTATTGCGGGAGCAATGGATAGAATCGTAATTAAAAAAAGAATTTGAATCGAGCTTGCCACCTCGTCCGGTGACTGGGCTTCCCCCACGCCGATTTCCACATTGGGAATGGGAAAGCTCGGCTGACCGTGGGACACTTCCAGGGAAAGAAAAAGGAAAAACAGCACACCCAGGGTTACCGGGAGAATTTTTTTGATGTTGTAGCACTTTTTTGTCATATTAATTTCCATCACCTTTTTCCCTTTCCTCTCCCTTCAGGGGATTTTGAATCTTAAAAAACCGCTCTAATGGAGTTTCCTTGCGATTTTCCTGCTCCTGATTCAACATCATTGCTTCATTTTCTTTCCAGGTATCCAGCGGGATGGTATCCAACAGTTCGATGGACTTATTGGTTTTCCCGATGATATATACCTTTTGCTGAACTTGAATTACCGTAATGTGAAAATTCATATTCAGTGAAATCTGTTGCAGTACCTTGGCGTTTTTACCGCCCATAAAACCCTTGGATTTTTTACCGATGACCCACGTGGTTCCATAGGCCAGGGCCACAACGAAAACCACCATAAAAATCACCTGAAAAAAATCTAAAAAACCCTGAAAATTCACGAAACCCACACTCCATTTATCCTAAGACTTTTGATACGGCTTCCACTACCCGATCGGCCTGAAAGGGCTTTACAATGAAGTCCTTGGCTCCCGCTTGGATCGCCTCGATAACCATGGCCTGTTGACCCATGGCGGAACACATAATAATTTTCGCATCGGGGTTTAACTTTTTCACTTCTTTTACCGCCTGAATGCCGTCCATTTCCGGCATGGTAATATCCATAATCACCAGCTCGGGATCCAATTCCTTGTAGTTATCCACGGCTTTTGCTCCGTTTTCCGCTTCCCCCACCACTTCAAATCCGTTTTTCGTCAGTACATCCTTAATCATCATTCGCATAAATGCCGCATCGTCTACCACTAATATACCTTTAGCCATAATATAATTCCTCCTAATCATTTGTTTTCTTATTTTTTACTTTTATGCTTCATTTAATGATTTCTTATTCCATTTCAGTTTTATCCGACTTCTTTATCATACAAGAATTTTTCTCCAAGGGAAAGCTCTTTTCTAAAAACTCTACAGCTTTCCGATGCGTTTTTCCGGTTTCACAATGTCCGTTACCCGAATTCCGTAGTTCTCATCGATAACAACCACTTCGCCCTTTGCAACGTATTGACCGTTTACCAGAATATCCAGGGGCTCTCCCACCAGTTTATCCAGTTCGATGATGGTTCCGGGACCGAAGTCCAGCACGTCATGAATCTTTTTGACCGTCCTTCCCAATTCCACGGTAACCTTTAGGGGTACGTCCCGAATCAGGGAGATGTTTTCCGGTTCATGGTTTGTGGAACCTTCATCAAAAGATTGGAACTGGGCCGGCTGTACATTGACCCTTTCCTGAGAAGCTTCCGGTTTCCGCTCTTTCGGCTGGCTGTAGGCCGCCGCCGCTTGGGCCTGGGACCGGGTGCTGCTTGGGTTTTGTTGAGGCTGCGGGCTTTCCGGCTCCGTTTTTTTCGGTTCCGGTTCCGGTTCCGCCGCCTTCGGCGCTTCTTCTTCCGTCTTTTCCTGTCCCCCGAGTAAAATCTCGATCATTTCCTTTGCAAAGCTCATGGGGATCAGTTGCATAATCTCACTGTCAATAAAATCCCCGATTTTCATGGAAAAGGAAATCTTCGCATAGATGTTCACATCCTCAGAGATGTATTCATCAAACCGGTCCGAGGATAAATCCAGCTCAAAGGCTTTGGGAGGATTGATATCGATTTTCCGGTTAAACATCTCCGACAGGGAAGTGGAGGCGGAACCGATCATTTGGTTCATCGCCTCTCCGATAGCGCTTAAATGCACGTCGGACAAGGGCTCCGTGTCCTCCTCCACATCCCCGGCATCACCGCCCATCATCAAGCTGGTAATGACCTTCACATCCCGCTGTTTCAGGATCAAAAGATTGGTTCCTTCAATTCCCTGTTTATACTTTACATCCACGGCAATAAAGGGAAGGGGGTATTCCTTTGTAATCTCTTCCACAGACATGGCCTCCACCCGAGGGGTGGTGATACTGACCTTATGGCCGAGGAGCGTGGATAGGGTCGTGGCCGCGGTTCCCATACTGATGTTACCGATTTCCCCTATGGCATCCTTTTCCTCGTCACTGAATTCAACTCGTTCTTCCTTGTTACTATCCTTGGAAGTATCCTCCCCCTTTAACAGGGCATCGATTTCCTCCTGGGATAACATATCATTCATCATCTTGATCCTCCCCTTTCTTGTCGATCCTGGTGATCTTTGCACTCATTTTATTTTTCGTCGTTCCCGGTATTCCATAGTATTTATGACTGTTCCCCACATAGATCTCCAACTCATCCTTCGTGGAGTTGTCCAGCCCGATGACGTCCCCCTCCTGCAGCTCTAAAAAATCACCCACGGTAATGTAGGTATGGCCCAGTTGAGCGAGAATTTCCACATCGCTTTTCTTTACCCGCTTTTCAATGGCTTTTTTATCACTCTTCGTAGTGGTTTTGCTGACGGTGGAAAACCAGAACTTGGTACTGAGTTTATCGATAATCGGCTCGATGACAATATGGGGGATACAGATATTGAACATTCCCTCCACTTCTCCGATTTTCAAACTCAGGGTAATCAGCGCCACGGTATCATTAGGGGATACGATTTGGGCAAACTGGGAGTTGGTCTCCATTTTGTCCAGTTTCGGATCCAGTTCAATCACATTCTCCCAGGGGGCGATGAATAATTCGATGATCTGTTTCATCAGCTTTTTAATCAGGCTGATTTCAATCTCTGTAAAATTCGGCTCCTCATCGTATTTTTTCCCTTTTCCTCCAAGAATCCGATCAATCAGGGTATAGGCCAGGGAAGGAGATATATCCGTAACAATTTGTCCCGATAAGGGATTAAAATCCACAATACTGAGAACCGCCGGGTTCACAATGGAGTTGTTAAACTCATAGTAGGAGAGTTCTTCCACATTCAGTACATCGGCCTTAACAAAACTTCTCAGGTAACCGGATAAAAAGGTACTGAGTACCCGAGCAAAATTATCATGAATAATTTGCAAGGTGCGTAGCTGATCCTTCGCCAGTTTCTTCGGGCTTTTAAAGTCATAGGTTTTAATTTTCTTTTCTTCTTCACTGTCTTGAATCTCATCAACGTCCACTTCTCCATCATCCAAAGCCTTCAGGAGGGAGTCAATTTCATTTTGTGAAAGGATATCAGACAACTACACCACCTCCTTATTGAATAATATAACTGCTGAAGTATAAGTCGCTTACCGCTTCCGTATCTAAAATCGAAGAAATGGCCTGGACAATCTCCCCTTTAAGCTCTTTTTGCCCTTCCGGCTCCAGCAGTTCCTCGGGCCCTTTTCCGATCAGGATTCCCAGGATCTCATCCCGAATGATAATTTCTTTTTCCTCGATGGCTTCAATCAAATCTTCATCCTCTACCTCCACAATAATATCCCCCTGAAAATAATTCCGGGTATCCCCCAGGTTCGCGGTAAACTCTCCCAGAGTATGTTGGTAGGTTTCAATTTCCCCATTATCATCGCTGCTTCTAAGGAAGGTAAAGTAGATAATCCCCCCAAAGAAGATTACGGATAGCAATATACCCGTAGTTACTAAAATAATCATTTTTTTCATGTTCATGGTTTAATCCTCCTAGCCCGTCTGATCTCTATTCTATTTCAATTTCCGTTCGGAGGATGACAATATCCACCCGCCGGTTTTGACTTCTGCCCTCAGCGGTGCTATTGTCCGCGATAGGATGATACTCTCCGTAACCGGCCATGGAAAGCCTGGAAGGGTCCACATTCTCTTCCTCGATCATATGCCTTCCTGCAGTTACCGCCCGGGCCACCGACAGTTCCCAGTTGGTTTCAAAGTCAGAATCCGGTAGCAAGGCAAGGTTGTCCGTATGTCCCTCCACCCGGATGAATTTATCCTCCAAATCCTGCTCCTGAAGAATGTCGGTAATAAAGCCCAGGACCTCCTCCGCTTCGTCCTTTAAATCCGCTTCTGCGGAGTCAAAGAGTACATCATCCTGAAAACGAAGCATCAGGCCCTGGCTTTCCATACTGACTAAAACCGATGCATCCAGGCCCTCATCCTCTATAAAGCTTTGCACTCTTTCCTGTAAATCCCCAAACTCCCGGTCTACACCGTCACCTTCGGAAATACTGTGTTGATAAATCTCTTCGTAATAATCATTCATGTTTTCCGCATTCAAATCCCCTTCCTCCACGATCTGTCCCCCATCCAACACTCCTAAAGAGCCCTGAAAGGATCGGATTACCGCTTCAAACTTTTGAACGTCAATCTCCGACATGGCAAAGAGGATGACGAAGAAGGCCAAGAGTAGGGTCACAATATCAGCATAGGTGGTCATCCATGCGGGGGAGCCTTTTTTTTCATTTTCCTGCTGCCTTCTTCTTGCCATTACGCCTCAACACCTTCCGCTGCTTCTACATTATCTTCCTCTGCCAAGGCTTCCCGCTCCTTCGGCGGTAAGAATGCCTTTAACTTTTCTTCAATGATTCGCGGGTTCTCTCCCGCTTGGATGGAAAGGAGTCCTTCCACCACAATTTCCTTTCGAAGAATTTCTTCCCGGCTTTTAAGCTTGAGCTTATTGGCCATAGGGATGAAGATCAGGTTGGCAATCAAGGCCCCGTAAAAGGTGGTCAGAAGGGCTACCGCCATTCCCGGACCCACCGCCGACGGATCATCCAGCCGATCCAGCATACTGATCAGTCCGATTAAGGTACCGATCATACCGAAGGCCGGGGCTAAGGTTCCCAGCATTTCAAAGATGCTCTGGCCGTTTTTATGGCGTTCTTCGATGAAGGACAGTTCCGTCTCCAGAAGGTTTCTTACCAGTTCCGGGTCGGTGCCGTCCACAATGAGCATTACCCCTTTTTGCAGGAAGCTGTCGTCGATTTCATCGGCGGCCTCTTCTAAGGCCAGCAGTCCTTCCTTTCTTGCGGTGTTGGCCAGTTCAATGATCCGTTGGATGATCTCCCCCGGTGCGGCCAGCTGTTTGTCGGAGAAGGCCTTCGAAGCCACCTTCATGGCGGCCAAAACCCTGGCCATGGGGTAGGCTACAAAAAGACCCGCTATGGTTCCCCCCACCACAATCATGGCCCCGGGCACATTGATAAACAGCCCGATGGCACCGTCCAATACAATTCCGAAAATAATAAAGGCAAACCCTACAATAATCCCGATAATCGTTGCTAAATCCATATCTACACCTCATTTCCCTTAAGAGTACTTATTCCTTTATGTATCTTGTAAAAATGCTTCTTTTATAGTCAATGGTCCGCTGAACGACTTCCTCCACGCTCTCCAGGACCAGAAATTTCTTCCCTGTGGTCAGTCTGATAATGGTATCCGGGGTACGCTCCACGGTTTCGATTAAATCCGCATTTAACACAATTTCGGTGCGATCCATTTTGGTTACTTCAATCATCATTATCACCTATTTGGTTTTTCCCGGGCAACATTGCCCGGGAAAAGTATTTTTTTTCTTATTCTTAGTGCTTCCTTATACTTACTGAATATATACTGAATAGTGGGCATTACCGTTTCATATTCACTACTTCCTGGAGCATTTCATCACTGGTGGTAATAATCCGGGAGTTCGCCTGGAATCCCCGTTGAGTGGTAATCATATCCGTAAACTCTTTAGAAAGGTCCACGTTGGACATCTCTAAAGCGCCGGAGTTGATCACCCCTAACCCTTGGGTTCCCGGATTGCCTACATTGATGTTTCCGGAGTTGGCGGTCTCCCGGTAATTGTTTCCTCCGGTCTTTTCCAAACCGCCGGGGTTGGTAAAGCTGGCAATGGCCATTTGTCCGAGGATTCGTCGCTGACCGTTATCGAAGTTTCCGATCACCTCTCCCGTTTGGGATACGGAGAAATCCTCCAGGGCTCCCTGGGAATATCCGTCCCGTTCCTCCAGCTTTACGTTGGACGGGTTGTCGAACATTTTCAGGTTGCTAAGGTCTAGATTGAATCCCAAGTCCTCTGCTCCTCCTGGAAGGTCTTCTAATTCTATTTGAATAGCTCCTCCGTCAGTTAGGCTACCATTACCATCAAATGTTAATTCGTTATCATCAATGTCCTCTATATGATTTAGATTTCCATCGTCATCTAGATAAAAGGCTTCTACCTGATAGGTATCTTCTCCGGTTTTAATAAAAGCCAACTCGATGTTGTGCATGCCCCCAAGACTGTCAAAGACCTGGATATTTTGGCGATCAGCTATAGTAGCTCGTTGTTCATCGGTAAGTTCTTCCGAGATATTCTCAATAACATCCTGTACCTCCGGTTGATCACCTTCTGCTGAGGCGATTGCAACCCGGCTGTTCAATGTCCCCGTAAGCTCCACGTTTTCGGTGGCCTGGGGCGGGAAGGTCTCTCCCTGGGAAATTTGAATGCCTTCAATATTGTTCCCTAGGTTTCCTGCTTCGTCGGCCAGGTAACCCAGGACCCGTTCTCCGTTGGGGGTAACCAGATTTCCCGTGCCGTCCAGGGAAAAGTTCCCCGCCCGGGTGTAGCTTCTATCCGCAAAGTTGGGGTCGTCGGATACCATAAAGAATCCTTCGCCGTTGATCATCATATCCGTTGCGTAGTCCGTCCGTTCCACGGCCCCTTGAATATGAAAGGTATCCATGGAGGATACGTCGATGCCTAGGCCCACTTGCCTCGGATTGGTGCCTCCCAGTCCGTCCTGGGGCGCACCGGCGCCCTGAATGGTTTGAGTGAAGACTTCCTGGAAGGTGGTTCGGCTTCCCTTGTAACCTACGGTGTTGACATTGGCAATATTATTTCCGACGGTATCCATTTTTAATTGGTGGGCGCTTAGGCCGGATACTCCGGAAAACATTGATCTCATCATAATCATTGACCTCCTATTATTTTGGTTGCCATTTCCTCTGTCAGTCAGAAATGGAAAGCTTCCTGTTAAGGTCCAGCTTTTACTTTTGGTTTTTTCTCGCCTGTCTTTTAGTCTCTTCTTTTATTGTTTCAAGCATTCATAAATCCCTTCATTTCACTTTTACACAATAACCGCTCCGTCGATATTGGTAAACACCGCTTCTTTCAGTTCATCCTTAGCGCTTGCGGTAATAATGGTTCGGTTATCCACACTGGCAATAAAGGCCCGGTTATCCATTAAAATCAGGGTTTCCTTAATCCCTTTTTGAGAGGCTCGGTCGATGCCGCTTTCAATTCGCTTTAAATCCTTCGGTGACACATTTACGTCCCGCTGATGGATTCGTTTGTTGGCGTGTTTGGAGAACTTCACTTCCTGGTCCAGGGTTTTTTCCAAGACCCCTTGAAAGCTTTGTCCCTGTAGGTTTCCCTTACTCCCGGGATTATTCAACTTTTGATTTTTTCTAGGTTGAACCGGTTGAACCTTATTATTGATATTAAAATGATTCATCGGCTTCCTCCTATTCCTGCTCCTCTACCGGCTCCGAGGTTTCATCATCGCTGCTGTTATTTTTCAGCCCTTCAATCAGCTCTGTTAAGCTGGTATTGATCCGGCCTAATTGATTTACCACGTCACTTTGGGATCCCACCATGTTGTTGTTCATTGCGGTTAAATGCTCCGCTAGGGACTCCTGGCTCTCTTTGATGCCTTTGATTTCCGACTTAAAGGTGTCGTTTAGATTTTGCATCTGCTCTAAGGAACTGAACTGTGCCATTTGAGCAATGAATTCCCGGTCTTCCGTGGGATTTAAGGGGTCCTGATTGCTGAGTTGAGTGGTTAACAGCTGTAAAAATGCGTCTTTATCCAGGTCTCCCATGGTACTTTTCTGCTGATTTTCTCCATTTACTCCGAATTCCCGGACTTTTGAGGGTTGCTGTAATTCATTGATATTCATTATTTTGCCTCCTTTCCCTGGTTTTTAAACCAATCGGTTATACTGGTACTTCTCCACATAGGGATTGGTGTTTAGAGCCGCTTCTTCTAAGGCTTCCATCTCCCCGAAGGAAATTTGACTGCTTTTGTTTCGTCCCGCCATCATCATGGGGCCGTGCTTTTGATACAGGGCTCGGTCCTTCTCCTGACCTACAAACACTTCCAGGCTCTCCACGGTCAGTCCTTTATCAATCAAAGCTTCTTTTAGGTCCTGTAATTGGTTTTCAATCATCTCTTTTACCTTAGGGGTATCTGCATACACCCTTGCGGATAAAATGTTTTCGTCGGTGAATAATTGAATGACCAGTTTCCCTAGATTGTTGGGCACCAACTGCATTTTAATCTCGCTGGCTTCACCGTTTTTCATGATGGAAATCTTCTCCGTCATTTCTTCAATCATTTGAGAGAGATTTTGTTCAAGCCCGGTGCTGTTCTTTGGTATTATCGAGGACAGTTTATCAAAGCTCTCCACTTTGTCCTGACTGAAAAGAAAATTCCTCTCCAGGGGCTGCTCTTCCTTGGTATCTAAGGTGACCGAAGCCTTCAGGTTTTTTTCTTCCTTACCGGAAGTTTTTTCTTCCCCGGCGGATTTCTTCATTAAGGAAGACTCTTTTTCCTTGTTACTGTTTGAGACGGCCTTTTCCCGGCCCTCTTTTTCCTCTTGGCTTTTGACCTTCTCCCCGGAGGTTTGTTCCGCTTTTTCCTCTTTGTCTGAGTCCTGGTTGTTTAGCAAAGAGATTTCAGGATTTTTTGAAGACTTTTGATCTCCCGCGGCTTCAATCCTCCCTGCTTTCTTCATTGCCTGATCCACTAAGGCTTTCATTTCCTCTTGCACTTTCAGAAGTTTTTCCAGCTCCTTAGGATCCTGAACCTTCACAGCAATTTTTTCCGATATTTCCTCTAACCCCTGCAGCAGTTTCGAAAGATTTTCCAGGGTCTTTGCCTCTTCCCCGGATAAGGACTCCATGGAAATATCAAGATCCATCAAGGCTTCGATTTTTTCCGTCAAGGCTTCTCCCAACAACTCTTGCTGCATAAGGCCTTCAAGGATCAACTGGACTTCTTCCGAGAGTTCTGCCAAGCTTTTAAGCAGTTCGTGCAGTTCCAGCAGTTCTTCCAGCTCTCCCAAAGCTTCCAGCTCTTCCGAATTTTCCATATCTTTGATGCCTTCTGAAGTCAAGAGGGTTTTCAGTTCTTTCAGCTTCTCCGCCGCCCGCTGTTTTTCTGACTTTTCCTCGGACTTCTTTTGATCCCGGGCATCAGAATTATGGGACTGAACGTTTCTGTCGCGGTCCTTCCTTCCATTTTCTTCATTTCTCAGGGTGCTTGGTTCTTTTTGAGAAATTTTACTCCCGAACACCTCCCGGAAACTGTTTTCCGTTGACGGCTTAAAATTTGGATTTTTCACCGGGTTTTGGGTCTTGGGTTGAAACATGGTATTAACGGTTCGCATATTTTTTTCACCTCCCTTCAATGGCGTTTATCATAAAGGGGACTCCCTTTACTCTCCGTCTAAAAACATTCTTGTCAGCCGTTGACTCTGATCCTCTTCCAGACCGTTGATGACTACGGCTTTTCGTTGAGGATCCATGCTCTCCATCAGTTTCATCAACACATCCTCATGGGTGAATTCCACGGTGATGCCTTCGATTTCTTCTCTTTTGATCACTTCATTTTGCCGTTGAAGCATGAGATCCACCTGGTTTACTAAGGAGGGGTTTTCCAGATTCCCATAGCTTTCTATGATGTCCTCCACCCGCTGTTCCCATCGGGTATGCACTTCTTTAACCGCCTCGATTTCCGCGGTTTTAAAGTCCTGGTTTCTAAGGGCATCCTGGGGGGATTCGCTTTGTAATCGCTGTAGGGTTTGGTAATTTTGTATTTCCCGGTATAGTTGATGGCTGAAATTATGATCATCGATCTTGGCTAGAATGCCTCCCGCTTTATCGGTGTTTAAGTAGTAAAAAATTCCTCCCAGCTCTGCCATGTCGTATAGCCCATCGGGGCCTAAACGACTCCAGAGATTTCGGCTGTTGGAGTTGTTATAAGCATCTGCCAGGGATTTTAGCCGTTCCTCTTCCCGTTCCTGTTCACGGTTGTACCTTCGAATAATCTCCCGTCGTTCTTCGGAAATCTCCTGTTGAACCCCGGGACTGAGATCCAAATAGTTCAAAACCGCTGCGGCATCCCCGGTATCCAGGTTGTTGACCATGTAACCCTGTTCCTCGGAACTTAATTCATTGTTTCCCAGTTTTTCATCCACTTCCAGGAGCAGTTCATATTTTGATAATGAAGAATAACCGGATACCAGCTCATTCAACCGTCGTTCCTTTTCTTCCTGGGCTTCCATCAGCAACTCCATCAGCATATCTTCGCTTTGATCCCTTCGGTTGATGATTTCTTCCACCTCCGTGATCTTTCCCAGGTCCCGTCGACCCAGTTTGTCCCGAAGCTCTTGGTAAAGTTCCCGGTCCTCTCCCCGAAGCATAATCAGTTTATCCGCTAATTGTTCCTTGTCAAACTCTATGTAATAGTCCGCCAACTCTTCTTTGATTTTTTCCCGTTCCCGCTCTTCCCCTTCCCGGTCGAAAAATCCGCCGATGCTTCCGGGAAGATTGGAAAGCATTCGATTTGTGGTATCATATACTTGATCATTCAGGCTATAAGCGATCATTCCGGTGAAAATCGGTAGGGCCAAAAACACTCCCAGAACAATGGCTATATCTCGTATTTTTTCTTTTTTTTCCGACAAAGGTCTCACCTCTACTTCCGGGATGATTTATGGGTAACGATTTGATCAATCAGCTCATTTTCTTTTCGTTGTTCCGTAAGACGATGACTTTCATAATCCTTTTCCTTGAGTTTTTCAAAGATTTTCGTATCTTTTTTCGCATTCAGTAGTTTTTTCCGTGCCTCTGCCACTTCTTTTTTTCTTTCCTCCACCTGCCGGGTTTCCCGCTGGATCATTTTGTCAAAATACTCAAAGTTATGACCGGACTGCTGAAAAAATCGCACTTTCTGAACGCTCCTCGCCTGCTTATTCCAGTCGTCCTTCGCCTGTTTTTTTCTTTCAATCCATTCCCTTAGGGCTTTTTCCGCCGCCTCCAGACGCTGAACCGCTTTTCCCAGTTCACTCTTCCGTTCATTTTCCAGCTTTTCTTTAATATCCAGTATGTTTTCAAATCGATAGGAAAAAGATTTTTCCATCGATATCCCCCCTTATGATTGTGCTTGTTTATTGTAATAAGGTCTTTAAGTGGTTAATGACCTCCTGAAAATTCAGACGGTCATGGACATCCTGGGTTAAAAAGTCGTTGACCTTGGTGATTTTCGACATGGCATAATCGATCTTCGGGTTGGTGCCCTTGGCATAGGCGCCGATATTAATCAGATCCTCATTTTCGTCGTAGTTCGCCAACACCTCTTTAATTTCATTGGCGGCCTTGATATGATCCTTATCCACCACATTGGGCATGACACGGCTGATGCTGGATAGCACGTCCACAGCGGGATAATGTCCTTTATTCGCCAGTTTTCTCGAGAGGACCACATGGCCGTCCAGTATTCCCCTAACCGCATCGGCGATGGGCTCGTTCATATCGTCCCCGTCCACAAGTACGGTGTAGAGTCCGGTGATGGAGCCTTTATCCGAAGTCCCCGAGCGCTCTAAAAGCTTGGGCAGGGTGGCAAATACCGACGGAGTATACCCTTTGGTGACGGGAGGTTCTCCAATGGCCAGTCCCACTTCTCGTTGAGCCATGGAAAAACGGGTGATGGAATCCATCAGAAGCATCACATTTTTTCCCCGGTTACGAAAATACTCGGCGATGGAGGTGGCAAGCAGAGCGCCTTTCATCCGGATCAATGCCGGCTGATCGGAGGTTGCTACCACCACCACGGATCGTTCTAAGCCCTCCTTTTGAAGGTCATTCTCGATAAACTCCTTTACCTCCCGGCCCCGCTCCCCGATGAGTCCGATCACATTCACATCCGCCTGGGTGTTCCGGGCAATCATACCCAACAGGGTACTCTTACCCACCCCGCTTCCGGCGAAAATTCCGATCCGCTGACCATTTCCCACGGTAAGAAGGGAGTCAATGGAGCGGACCCCCAGGGCCAAAGGCTCGGTGATTTTCTTTCGGGTTAAGGGATTCGGCGGCGCCGCCGTAACGGAGTAGGTCTTTTCCGTGGATATGGGCCCCTTCCCGTCGATGGGCTGGCCTAAGCCGTCCAAGACCCGGCCCAGTAAATCATTGCTCACCCCTACATTCAGCGGGGCCCCCAGGGCTTCCACCTTGCTCCCCGGGCCGATGCCCTCCATCTCTCCCAGGGGCATCAACAAAACCTTTTGGCCTTTAAAGCCTACGGCTTCCGCTTTTACCGCCTTGGTTCCCCGAAGGGGATAGATGTTGCAGACCTCGCCGATTTTCACCGCCGGTCCGTTGGACTCGATGGTCAGTCCGATAATCTGGGATACCGTCCCTAACTGCCGGGCCAGTTCCACTTCCTCTAAGCGTTTATAGTATTTATCCAGGGAAATCTTCATAATCAGGCACCCTCGCTTTGCAGTAAATCCGTAAAAGCCTTATGGATTTGTTCGATTTGGGTTTTCAGTCCCGCATTGATGATTCCCGATTGGGTTTCGATGATGATTTCATTTTTCTCAAAGGAGTGGTCCACCTTGATCTTAATATCATCGATCCCCTCGGTCATCATATAGATTTTGTTCTTGTTCACATCCAGAAGATCGTAATCCCCCTGGGCTACCCGAATGATTAAGGTTTCCGTGTAGGTGGATTTTTTCAAACCGTTTTCGATCAATTTCAAGAGCAGCTCGTGATCTTTTTCCAGTTCCTTCTCGATGACCTTTTCAATGGCTTTGATGCTGAGATCAATCAGGGATTCCTCCAGCTCCCGGGCCAGGTCCTCCCGTTCCTGATAGGCCTGCTGCTTTAAGTCCTTGGCCTCTTGAATGTAGGTTTTTTCCTCTTCATAGCCCTTGACTTCCCCGGCTTGAAAGCCTTCCTGATAGCCTTTTTCAAAACCCCGGTTTTCCGCCTCTTTAAGGATTTCCTCCTTTTTACTTTCCCCTTCCTCCCGGATCTTTTTCGCTTCTTCCTCCGCCTGTTCAACCATGCTTCGGCTCTTTTCCTCGGCAGCCTTTAGCTTTTCTTCAATGTCCTTCTCGATGTCCCGGGGGGAGGATTTTTCCTCTTGGGGACTTTTTTCTTCTTCCTTTTGACTATTATCGGGTTTTTCTCGGGCATTCTTAAAGTCTTTTTCAATAAAGGTCAGTTTCTTTTTCTCCCCGAGATCAACGTATGTGGATTTATAGACTTTATACAATGATTTCATCTCCTCCACCACGGGCGATAATAATCTCCCCGGCTTCCTCCAGTTTTCGGATAATATTCACAATTTTTTGCTGGGCCTCTTCCACATCCCGTAGACGTACAGGACCCATAAACTCCATATCCTCTTTGATCATTTCCGCCATACGTTTCGACATGTTGCCGTAGATCACTTCTGCTACTTCGTCGGTGGCGCCTTTTAAGGCTATGGCCAACTCATTGTTATCAATTTCCCGGATAAATCGTTGAATCGATGTACTGTCCAGGTTGATAATGTCTTCAAATACAAACATACGCTTTCTGATTTCCTCGGCCAGTTCCGCATCTTCGATTTCCAGGGTATCCATAATGTTCTTTTCCGTACCCCGATCCACGGAGTTTAGAATATCCACAATGGATTCGATGCCTCCGGCGGTGGTGTAGTCCTGACTTACCAAAGAGGAAAGTTTTCCCTCTAAGACCCCTTCCACTTCCCGGATAATCTCCGGAGAGGTTCGGTCCATGGTGGCAATTCGCTGGGCCACCTCCGATTGCTTTCCCTGGGGCAGAGCGGAAAGGATTTGTCCCGACTGCTCCGAGGATAAATAGGATAAAATCAGAGCGATGGTCTGGGGATGCTCATTTTGAATGAAATTAAGGAGCTGACTGGGTTCCGCCTTCCGGGCAAAATCGAAGGGTTTTACCTGGAGGGAGGCGGTGAGCTTTCCGATAATATCCATGGCCTTTTGGGAGCCTAGGGCTTTTTCCAATACATCTTTGGCATAATTGATGCCTCCCTCGGAAATATATTCCTGGGCCACGCAAATTTGATAAAACTCATCTAAAATCTCCTCTTTCTTTGCAGGATCCACCTTGTTCATATTGGCAATATTTAGGGTAAGTTCTTCAATTTCCTCATCGGTGAGATGCTTAAATATTTCTGCGGAGTATTCCGGTCCCAGACTGATTAACAGCACTGCGGCCTTCTCTTTTCCACTGATGCTTCCTTTGCCTCTGCTTGCCATAATTTCACCTCTACTCTTCGCTGATCCAATTCCGCAGGAGTTGTGCCACGGCATCGGGTTTTTTGTCTACCAGTTTTTCAACTTGCTGTTTGACTTCCGAGCCCTGCATGTCCAGGTCGATATCGTTCATGGAGCTTTCCTTTTGGGAAACCTGGTCCTGCTGGGCAAGGTTCTCTTCAATCTCCTGCTCCTCTTTTCGTCGTTTACGGCTCAGGAGAAGACCGATAATCACTCCTAGAATCAATAAGCCGATAAATCCTATAAGAATCGTTGGATTTTGCCACCAGGGCCGCTCATCCGGCGGGGTGGTCTCGATTCCTTCCACTCCCACAAAATCTCGAACCGCAACTTCCACAACCTCGGTTTGCAGACCGGCGGCGGCGGAAATCAAGTCTTCCAGTTCCAAGCGCTCTTCCTCGGAGAGCTCTCCGTCGGCTAAGGCCCCGGAGTTCACATAAACCGCCACACTGATGTCTTCTACCTGTCCTTGGGCTCCCACAATCCGTTCGTTGATTTCATTGATCTCATAATTAATCGTTTGACTGGCTTCCTCATACCGGGAGGCCCCCTCTTCCCCTTCAACGTATTGAGGGGCTTCAATATTTTCATCGGTGCCGGGAACGCCGCCTACCATCTCGTCATAAGAGTTCTTTTCAAACTCCTGAAGACTGCGGGGGATCCCTTCGGTTTCTCCTTCGATGGGGGGTTCAAAACGCACTTCTTCCCGTACCCGGCTGTCAAAATTCAGTTGGACGCTGGTAATAATCGATAAATTCTCCGGCCCGTACACCGTTCCTAAAAATTCCCGAATACTGTTTTCCAGGTCCTGCTGTACCATCCGTTGGAGCTCCTGTTGATCTCCCATGGAGTAATGTTCTTCTCCCTGATTCGATGTATTCAGAACCCTTCCGTCGGGTCCGTGAATCGATACGCTTTTTGGGTCTAATCCTTCCACGGCGTTGGATACCAGCACCGCAATTCCGTCTACACTTTGCTGCTCTAAACTACGATCTAAGCTATGTAAAGATACCGTTGCCTTTGCCGTTTCCTCTCTTTCAGCAAACACGTATCCCGTACGTTCCGGTAAGCTTATGTTCACATCCGCACCTCGAACTCCGTCCAGACGGGAAATGGTTTGTGCTAAATGGTTTTGCAGACTGATCTGGTACTGTTTTTTCCGGTCTTCACTGGTCATCATAAAGGAGCTTCCAAAGAGCTCGTCGTAGGCGCTGGTGGTTTTCGGCAGCCCCTCAGTGGCGATGATCACCTCCGCATCGTGAAGATCCTCCTCATCCACTAAAATTTCGCTGCTGGTCCGGCCGTACTTTGCGTCGATATTACTGGCTCTCAAAGTCTCCATGATTTCCCCGGATTGTCGCGCCTCTAAATTGCTGTACAGCGGTACGTAATCCGTTCTGAAAAAAAAGAGTATTAAAACGGTTAACATCACCAGTGTGATTCCCGTTCCCACTCCTATTTGGATTTTTTGTTTCTTATCAAGTTTTTGAAAATATTCATTGCTTTGATTTCTGATTTTTTGCAAGGACTCGAACATTGTCACACCTCTTTTCCGTCAAAATACCCTATATTTGCATTCGCATAACTTCATTGTAGGCATCCAGTACCTTATTTCGTATTTCCGTAATAAACTGCAAGGAAGTTTCTGCTTTTTGAGCGGCGATTACCGCTTCATGGGTGTTGTCCAGTTCTCCCGCGGCAAGTTGCATTGACAGATCTTCCGCCTCCAGGTCCAGCTGATTGGCCTGATCCACGGCATGATTCATATAGTCCATAAAGGAAGGCCCCTTCGAGGGGGCAATATCATTATGTAAGCGTCCCTGTCCTTCATCCAGTCCGGGGTTGATTTGTTGTAATCCCTGTACTTCCATGGTTTTACCCTCCCTTTTTTATCTTCCGATTTCCAGTGCCCGCTGGGCCATGTTTTTCGCTGCATCAATGGACGTGACATTGGCTTCATAGGCCCTTGTTGCCGAGATCATGTTCGCCATTTCCGTAACGATGTCCACATTGGGTTTTAATACATATCCCTCTTCATTGGCATCGGGGTGTCCCGGTTCATACTCATTCTTAAAGGGAGATTGGTCCTCTTTGATCCCGGTAACCTCCACTCCGGAGAACTTTTCCATCTGATCATTCAAATGGTTTTGAAAGCTCCGGCCTTCGCCTTGGGTTTCGAAGTTTACCACCTGTCTTCGATAAGGGGTTCCGTTTACGGTCCTTGTGGTGTTGGCATTGGCGATGTTTTTCGAAATAACATCCATTCGAAGGCGTTCCGCCGTAAGCCCTGACGCACTGACATCAATTGCATTAAACATTCTTATCTACCTCCTGTAATAGAGCTTCTCAGCCTGTTAAATTTGCTGCTCATCTGACGGGATACGGCCTCGTAGTAAATATTATTTTTCGTTACCTCGCCCATCTCCACATCCACATCCACGTTGTTTTCATCTCTTCTGGTACTGTAGCCCTCTGAAGTGGTGACTTCATGGGTAATATTCGATAAGTCTTTGCCCCCGATATCCAGGTGGCTTTCATGGGTCTTTGCCCCTTGTACCGTGGTTTCCTGCAAACTTTCCTTAAGTTTTTCCTGAAATTTTACATCGGAGCGTTTGTAACCCGGGGTGTTTACGTTGGCAATGTTGTTTGCCAGCACTTCATTTCGCTTCCAGGACGCATTTAAGGCCCGGGTGTAAAGATTTATATTTTTGTACACCGAAATTGCCCCTTTCCTTCGTATTATGTAAATATTGCTTTTAATTATCAATTAAATCTCATTTTAACATTCTATCACAATTCCTAGTAATAGTTACTAGTCTTTATGGCCTATATTTAATGGGGAAAAGCTATTGTTATTGTATCTCAAATCCTTCTGTTTTTCCAGGAAAAAACGAGTTTTTTCGTGTTTTTCCGACAAATCTTCGATTCAGTACCCCTTTCCTATACCGGACCACCCTTTAGCACCATGGTCTTTTCCGCCTCAATATCATAAACAGAACGGTAATACAAAAAAAAATAAAATAAAAAAACAGAATGGCAGCAAACTACCATTCTGTAAACTTCATTTGAATAACCTCTGATTGTTTAAGACTTTGCTTTCCATTATTTACTTGTTGCGAATGTTTCGAAGCTCATCCAACAGCCAGTCATTTAAGATCTTGATATGGGTTCCTTTCATTCCTAAAGAACGGGACTCAATCACTCCGGCGCTTTCAAACTTTCGAAGGGCATTTACGATTACAGAACGGGTAATGCCTACACGGTCCGCAATTTTACTGGCTACCAGGAGACCTTCTTTTCCGTCCAGTTCATTGAAAATATGCTCCACGGCTTCCAATTCCGAATAGGAAAGGGTTCCCACGGCCATTTGTACCACTGCTTTTTTCCGGGCTTCATCTTCAATTTCTTCGGTTTTTGCCCGTAGAATTTCCAGTCCCACTACGGTGGCACTGTACTCTGCCATTACCAGGTCTTCATCTTCAAACTCGTCTTCCAGTTTCGCCAGTACCAAGGTTCCGATTCGCTGTCCGCTGCCATTGATCGGCACAATGGTTACCAATTTGTTATAACTTTGTACGTCGTACTTAAAGATTTCCAATAACTCATCCTTGGTGATGTTATGCTTGGTTTCCTGAATTTTCAGAAGCTGAGCATTATACTCCTCGGGAAATCTTTTTTGTCCCGTCTTCTCATCGGTAATGATCGGGCAATCGGAAGAGTCCGTTAAGCTTACCCCTAACACCTTTCCCTTGGAACTTGCCACATATACATTGGCCTCCAGCACCTCGCTTAAAATTCTGCTTAATTCGTTAAAGGATACCGCTTGCTCTCCGGATTGCTGCAAGATTTTATTGACCCGCCGGGTTTTTGCTAATAATGAACTTGACATGTATTTTCCTCCTCTATTCTATATTTGGGGATATTCTTATGGTTTTTTTTGGTTTTTCTTGTATTAAGTACAAAAAATTCAAAATCATCAGTCATTAATTCTATCCCTAAATGTGCATTATGGAAATATGCACTATGGTTGCATATTACCACAACTTAATAGGATTTACAATATCTATTTGAAAATATTTTGAATTGTTTACTCCGAGGTTACAATTTTATGCTTACACTCTTTGTTGGTGCACTCAATCCGTTCTTCCTTCTTCGTTTTTTTATACACCATGATTTCACCGCATTTGGGACAGGGATCCTTCGCCGGGGGGTTCCAGGAGATAAAATCGCAGTTAGGATATTGATCACAGCCGTAAAAGAGTCTTCCTTTTTTCGACTTACGTTTGATCACATCTCCCTCTTTACATTTTGGACAGGTTACCCCGATTTTATCTACAATGGGCTTGGTGTTTTTGCAATCGGGGTAATTTTCACAGGCTAAGAACTTACCGTAGCGTCCGTATTTTATCAGCATTTCTCCCCCGCATTTTTCGCAGACCTCCCCGCTTTTTTCCACCACTTCAATCTCTTTCATATGTTCTTCCGCATCCTTCATCATCTTTTCGAAGGATTCGTAGAAATCTTTAATGATGGATTTCCATTCAACATCTCCTTCTTCCACTTTATCCAGCTTCTGTTCCATATCTGCCGTAAAGTTGACATCAATGATGTCGGAGAAAAACTCATCCAGGGTTTCTGTTACCAACACTCCCAGTTCCGTAGGAACTAAGTACCTTCCGTCCTTATCCACGTAACCTCTGGCAAGGATGGTGGAAATGGTCGGGGAATAGGTACTGGGTCGTCCGATCCCCAACTCCTCCATGGTTTTTACCAAAGTGGCCTCCGTATATCTCGGGGGCGGCTGGGTGAAGTGCTGCTTGGGATCCAGCTCCAGGAGTTTCACGGTTTCCCCCTCTTCCAGAATGGGAAGGAAGGTATCCTCGGAGGTGCTGGAAAAGGAATACACCTTCATAAAACCGTCAAAGTTCAGAATCGAGCCGCTACCCTTGAAAATGTAGCCCTTGGCCTCCAGTTCCACGGCGATGGTATCAAATACGGCCTTGGCCATTAAGCTTGCCACCGCCCGCTCCCAAATCATTTTATACAGTCGGAACTGATCCCGCTTCAGGGAGGGCTTTACCGTGCTCGGGGTTAAGGTGATATCCGTGGGCCGAATGGCTTCATGGGCATCCTGAGCCCCTTTTTTCTGGGGTGCATCCTTGGCCTTTCCTTTTTCCAGATATTTTTCTCCATATTCCTGCTGAACAAAGTTTTTAATATTTTCCTGGGCTTCCGGGGAAATCCGGGTGGAATCCGTACGGATATAGGTTACCAGTCCCACGGTGCCGTGACCCTTTACGTCAATTCCTTCATAAAGCTGCTGGGCCAGAGACATGGTTTTTTTCGTGGAAAAGCCCATCTTGTTGGAGGCTTCCTGCTGCAAAGAACTGGTGGTAAAGGGTTTTTGAGGACTTCTTCGCTTTTGCCCCTTCTTTACGCTTTTTACTAAAAAGTCCTCCTTTTCCAAAACCTTCAGCACTTTAGTAACCGACGCTTCATTTTTTAATTCTTTATTTCCTTCCGGGTCCTTGACATATTTCGCCGGGAATTTTTTCTTATCCTTATTTTGAAATTCCCCTTCAATGGACCAGTACTCTTCCGGGGTAAAGGCTTTGATTTCCTCTTCCCGTTCCTTGATCATTTTTGACGCAACGGATTGTACCCGTCCGGCACTGAGGCCTTTACGAATCTTCTGCCATAAAAGAGGACTGATTTTATACCCCACCAGCCGGTCTAAGACCCGCCTTGCCTGTTGGGCATTGACCAGGTTCTCATCGATTTCCCGGGGTTCCTTGATCGCCTTTTTTACGGCGGTTTTTGTGATTTCGTTGAATTCAATTCGTTTAATGTTGCTCTGTTCCCTGGAGAGGGCCCGGGCTAAGTGCCAGGAGATCGCCTCTCCTTCCCTATCCGGGTCAGTGGCGAGAAAGACCTTTGAGGCTTTCTTTGCCTGTTTTCTCAGTTCCTTTAACACCGGACCCTTTCCCCGGATGGTAATGTATTCCGGTTCAAAGTCCTCTTCTATATTTACCCCGAGTTTGCTTTTGGGAAGATCAATCACATGACCCACTGAAGCCTCGATGGTATAGTTTCTTCCTAAAAATTTTTTTATCGTTTTTGCCTTGGCCGGTGACTCCACTATTACTAGGGATTTTGCCAATTCAAACACCTCCACTGTCTGTCTCAATTTTAACATTATACCAATTTATCGATTCACTGTAAATGATTTTCCCGGCATACGGGTAATATAACCCTTTAACTCCAAAGAAGTCAACAAAATATTTAGGGACTGGATATCGATTTTGGTTCGGTAATACAAGGCATCAAGGTCCAGGGGTCTTTTTTCCAGGCACCGATAAACCAAGACTTCGGAGTCGCTCAAATCCCGAAGAATATCCTCCTCCTGCTGTTTAATGGGAAGACTAAGTCCCTCCGGCAGTTCCGCTAGAATGTCCTCCACCTCCACTAAGACTTTCGCCCCATCCCGAATCAAGCGGTTGGTTCCCCGACTTTTCTCGCAGTTGATATTTCCCGGCAGGGCAAAGACGTCTCGCCCTTGTTCTAAGGCATATTCCACCGTAATAAGAGACCCGCTTTTTTCCCCGGCTTCGATCACCACAATGCCGTCGGATAAGCCGCTGATAATGCGATTGCGCTGGGGGAAGTGATGCTTTAAGGGTTCTTCCCCGAGAAAAAATTCACTGAGGATACAGCCCTGTTTCTGAATGTTTTCCATCAGCTGATGATTCGTCGGGGGATAGGCTACATCCACTCCGGAGCCGAGAACCCCTAGGGTATAACCCCGGTTTTCCACGGCTCCTTTATGACTTTCCGTATCAATCCCCAGAGCCAGGCCGCTAATAACCCCCACCCCTCGATCCGTCAGTTCCTTTGCGAATTTTTTCGCTGCCCACTTACCGTAGGGGGTGGCATTTCGGGCTCCCACCATACCGATGGTGGGCCGGTCTCCCGGGAGTTCTCCTTTGTAAAAAAGGACATAGGGAGGGTCATAGATTTTTTTCAGCTTCCCGGGATAATTCCCGTCTGCAATGGTTACAGTACTCACCTGCAGGGCGGAAAGTTTTTCCCGGGTCTTATGCCAGTATTCCTTCGACCGAAGATTTGCAATTTTTACAGCGGATTTGCTTCGTTTTCCCAGGGCTCGGTAAATATCCCTTCCCTCGGCTTCCCAAACCTCTTCGATATCGCCGAAATACTCTTCCAGCTTGCGGACCGCCCCGTAGCTTACCCCCTGAATACTGCTTAGCCATATATAAACGTCCCTTTTTTTCAAGCGATTATCCTCCCATCGATTTTTTCACCCTATACCCAATCGAATGTTCCCCTAAACGAAAACAAAGAAAAAGACCCTTTTTCAGGGTCCTCTTCCCGGGATTTATTTTTCAGGGTTACTCAAAGTAGCTTTCAATGGGCCGGGTTTCATGATTGGGATAATCCACCATTTTTCCTTCCCAGGTACGGATTTTCACGAAACCTTTGCCCCGGGAAACCATATACTGGGGCAGAATCGGAGTTTTTCCTCTTCCCTTCGGCGCATTGACAATATAGGTGGGAATGGCCATGCCCGAAGTGTATCCCCGAAGATACTCCATAATTTCAATACCGTCATCAATGGAGGTATTAAAATGAGTCGTTCCGATTACATGCTTGGCATGGAAGATGTAATAGGGCCGTACTTTACTCTTAAGCAATTCATGATTCAACAAGCGCATAACAAACTTATCATTATTCACACCGTTTAAAAGCACCGCTTGATTTCCCAGGGGCACACCGGCTTTCGCCAGTTTACGGCAGGCTTCAATGGTCTCCGGCGTAATTTCCTGGGGATGATTAAAATGGGTGTTGATAAATATCGGAGAGTACTTTTCCATCATTTCCAAAAACTCATCATCTACCCGCTGGGGCATGGTGACCAGGGTACGGCTTCCCAACCTTACATAGTCCACGGTTTCAATGGCGGTTATCTCTTTTAGGAGCCAGTCCAGCATATCATTGGACAGGGTTAAAGGATCCCCTCCGGTGATCAGTACGTCCCGAATTTCCGGATTGTCCCGAATGTAATCGATGGATTCCTGCAGGACTTCCCTGGGCTGGTGGCGGTCCACCCCGCCGATATTTCTTCTTCTTTGACAATGACGGCAGTACATGGCGCATTCATTAGTCACATTAATAATCAATCGGTCAGGATATCTTCGGGTAATGGAACCTGCAGGATTGGTAAACTCTTCCCCCATGGGATCCGTATCCCCTTCCAGATCTTCGATTTCCACCCCTGTGGGAATAGACATCAGCTTTACGGGACAGTACTTATTATCGTCATCGATCAGACTTGCATAATAGGGGGATATAGACCATCGAAACTGTTTTCCCACCTGTCGGATATCCTCTAATTCCTTATCGCTTAGATAAATAATCTCCTTTAATACATCCACGTCGGAGATTCGATTTTTCAACTGCCATTTCCAATTGTTCCAGTCTTCTTCCGTGGCATCGAACATTTTTAATATCTTCTCTTTTTTTGCCTTGGCACTGATCATCTGCTTTTTTGTGGTACCCTTGATGATCTGATCCTTTACCTTTAAATAGTCTTCAATTCTTGAATGAAGTTCCTTTGCTCTTCCTAAGGATATTTCTCTACTTTTTGAGTTAGTATTGCAATCCAATTGAACTCCTCCTTTATTAGTCTCTCTAAATATTAATTTATAAGCGAATCCTCTACAGATTATCTTTTTCGACTATTCAGTTAATCCTAACACCCTTTGAAATAATTTGAATTTTGCATGGGGATTGTATTTCTTGCAAATATATTAACGAGGTTCTCTCTCTGCAGAAAATTACGAAAAGCTGATCTTCACTTATGGTTCTTTCAAAAGTATATATTAGCATACCCTCAGGATTATGTCAAATAGCCATGGGAACTGCAAGATTAAGGATGAACTCTTTTACTTTACCTCCATTTTCTCTTTTCACACATAGGTTTTTCTTTTGGATATGCTTTTTATTTCCCTAAAAAAAGGGTTTTCTTTACTTTTGGCGAATATAGTAATAAATGAAAACATTGGTGAAGGAGGGATTTTTCTTGCAAATAATTCAAAGTTGTTGCATCGAAGGACTGGAGGTTTATCCCATAAACGTGGAAGTGGATATGGAAAACGGTCTGCCTGTGGTAATGATTGCGGGTCTTCCCAATGCTGCGGTAAAAGAATCCAAAGATCGGGTCCGTTCCGCCCTGAAAAATACCGGCTACGACTTCCCTCTGAAAAGAATAACCATCAATCTGTCCCCGGGCTACACCCGAAAAGACGGGACCCATTTCGACCTTCCCATCGCCCTGGGACTTCTGGCCGTCTCTAGTCAAATTCCGCCCCTGGACAATGAACAGACCCTTTGCCTGGGAGAGCTTTCCCTGGACGGTAGAATCAACGGGGTCCGGGGGGTTTTGCCCATGCTTTTGGAAATGAGAAAACAGGGGTACCGAAGGGCTCTCATTCCCGGGGACAACCTGGAAGAAGGGGCTTATGTAGAGGGTATGGAGGTCTTAGGTTTTGAGGACCTTCAAAGCCTGATTGCCTATTTGGAAAGCGGCGTTCTTCCCAAGGCCCGATGTTTTCCTCAGCCCCTTGAGAAAACCGGGACCTCCCCGGAGGCCCCTTTCCAGGAGGCCCTGGATTATCGGGACCTTAAGGGCCAGGAATCCCTTAAACGGGCCGTGGAAATTGCCGCCGGGGGCTACCATAACCTTTTATTCATCGGCCCTCCCGGCTCCGGGAAATCCATGGCGGCAAAAAGGCTCCCCTCGATCCTGCCTCCCCTTAACTACGATGAGGCCATGGAGGTTACTAAGCTGTACAGTATCTCGGGAAAGCTGGATTTCCGGGCCGGTCTGATAAAAAAGCGTCCTTTTCGCAGTCCCCACAGTTCCAGCACTGTGGCCTCCTTAAGCGGAGGCGGCCTGATTCCCATGCCCGGAGAAATCTCCCTGGCCCACCACGGCATCCTCTTTCTTGATGAACTGCCGGAATTTGATAAAGGGGCCCTGGAGATCCTTCGTCAGCCCTTAGAGGACCGAAAAATCACCCTCTCCCGTTCCCATCGAAGTTTTACCTACCCCTCAAACTTTCTCTTCGCGGCGGCGATGAATCCCTGTCCCTGCGGTTATTACGGGGATCCGGTCAAGAACTGTAGCTGTTCCCCCCGGGATATCCACCGGTACCGCCACAAAATTTCCGGTCCGCTTTTAGACCGGGTGGATATGATTATAGAGGTTCCCCGGGGCGAGTATCAGGACTTAAAAAGTCATGGCCCCTCCCGGGATTCCAAGACCATGGCAAAACAAGTGGGAAAAGCCCGGAGGGTCCAGGAAATCCGTTACCGGGATCAACCCTTCAAGGTCAACGGCCTGCTGCCCGCTTCCTTGCAAAACCAAGTATTCACCCTGTCAAAGGAGGCCGAGGATTTATTAGAAGAGGCCTTTGACAAGTTTCAACTCACCGCAAGGGGCTATCATAAGGTGCTAAAAGTAAGCCGCACCATCGCAGACCTGGATGCCTCCTCAGCCATTAGCCCCCAGCATATTCTCGAAGCTCTGCAGTACCGCTCGGGGAGTTTGTTGAACCCTTAAATGCTCCAAGGAGTATTCCACCCCTCCCGGGACAAAAAAGTTGATAGAAATAAAAAAATGCCTGATGGCGTGGGAACCACGCTAAAAGGCATTTTCTATGTGATGAAACTTCGCTTGTTCCCCATGGACAAAAACATCCACCACGTCAAAGCGCATGGACATATTCGGCTTCAGCCGCTGTTTTTCATAGGCTAAATACTGCTCCGCCACCCGACGGAGGGTTTGCTGTTTTTTGAGGTTTACCGCTTCGAAGCCTTTCCCGTAGCTGGTGGATTTTCTGCTTTTGACCTCCACGAAGACCAACAGGTTTTCACGGCTCAGGATCAGATCAATTTCTCCGATTTTCGTCCGATAATTTCTTGACAGAACCCGAAACCCTTTGTCCTTTAAATAGGCCTCCGCCAAGGCCTCCCCACGATTCCCCAAGGCTTTGGAATTGGAAGCGGATTTTTCAGGACCCATGGTTTGCACCGACCCCGGGTTTCGGAAGCACCATTTTTGTTAAGAAGCTTTTTCGGTGAATCCCCGTGGGACCGAATTTCTCTAAGGCCTCCCGGTGTATCTTCGTTCCGTAGCCCTTGTGTTTTTCAAGACCGTATTCCGGATATTTCTCCCCTAATTCTACCAACAGACGGTCCCGGCTTACTTTTGCAATGATCGATGCCGCCGCAATTCCCTGAACTTTTCCATCCCCTTGCAGGATGCCTTCTTGGGGAAGGGGCGTGTTCAACGTCTCTGCATCGATTAATAGATAATCGGGAACCACCTTTTCCCCGGCGGGGGTCCGAAGATTCTCTATGGCAAGGAGCATGGCCTTTTTCGTCGCATTTTTGATATTGATTTCATCGATTTCCTCCGGGGATACTTCTCCGATGCCGATGGCCAGCGCTTTCTCTTCGATCACTTTATAGAGGGTCTCCCGCTTTTTCGGGGAAAGTTTTTTTGAATCCCTTACCCCCTCCAAAAGCATTCCCTCGGGCAAAATTACCGCCGCCGCCGTCACCGGTCCGCAAAGGCAACCCCTTCCCACTTCGTCGATACAAGCAATCTTTTGATACCCTTTTTGGTGAAGGGCTTTTTCCGTACCCAGTAAGTCCACTGTTATCCTCTCCTCGAAACCATTTATTTTGGGGAAGCTTTTATTTATTTTAGGGGGGCTTTACTATCCTTCGGTGTTTCTAAAGAAAATTTGCCGATCATACCGTTTCTAAATTCGTCCAACAACACATTGGCCACCCGAAGATAATCCACTTCGTTGCCTTTAAACATACAACCTCTTTTCTTTGCAATGGTATCCATTACCTCCAGCGGGGAGGTCTCTTCCTTCATATCCTCCAGACCGTAGCGGGCAAAAAGATCCTTGGGGTAATTTTCAAGAAGTCTCTCCACCAGTCTCAGACCCAGGGTTTCCCGGTCCATAATCTCATCCTTGATGGTTCCCACAAAGGCCAGATTCAGGGCCGCTTTTTCGTCATCCAGTCTCGGCCAAAGAATTCCCGGAGTATCCAGCATCTCCAAATCCTTTTGAATCCGAACCCACTGTTTGCCCTTGGTTACCCCCGGTTTATTTCCGGTTTTTGCACTTTTCTTTTTCGCGTATTTATTGATCATCGAGGATTTCCCCACATTGGGAATGCCCACGATCATGGCCCGTATGACCTCCCGGCGAATACCCTTGGCCCGGCGAGCTTCCAGTTTATCCGAGAGCAGGTTTTTACTTTCATTCAAGAGCTGGGTGGCACTGCTGCTGTCCATGGAGTTCATGGGAATCGCCGTAATCCCCTGTTCCTCAAAATAACGGATCCAGTCCTCGGTCACCCGGGGGTCGGCTAAATCTTTTTTATTTAAAATAATAATTTTCGGCTTTCCGTGAACAATGGGATCGATATCCGGATTTTTACTGCTTCTGGGGATTCTTGCATCCAACAGCTCCCATACCACGTCCACCAGCTTTAATTGTTCCCTTAATAACTCCTTGGTCTTTTTCATATGACCGGGATACCAGTTTATATTCATACCATCACATCCTTTTATTTAAAACAAAATAAGGGACTGTTTCCAGTCCCTTTGTCTGAGCGCTTATTTTTTTTCTTTGATTCGGTAAGCAGCTTTCCCGATTCGGTTCTTTAAGTAAAAAAGTCTCGCCCGTCGTACACTTCCTCGTTTGATAACCTTTACTTCAGCAACCTTCGGAGAATGCACGGGAAAAGTTCTTTCCATACTTACACCGTAAGCAATTCTTCGAACGGTAAAGGTCTCTTGGATGCCTCCACCTTGTCTTTTAATTACGAGTCCCTGGAATGCCTGGATTCTTTCTCGGGTTCCCTCTTTGATTTTCACATCAACGCGAACCGTATCTCCCGGGGCAAATTCCGGTACCTCAGACTTTAGTTGTTCCTTATCAATCATGTCGATAATATTCATTGTATTACCTCCTTCCTCACCAGACGTTCTTAAAGAATTTTACTGTTCCCAGAGGAACGCCTTTAATACTCTGCTATTATATCATAGGGCATCGCCCTCTTCAATGATAATTTTCGAAAATCCCGAAGTTTTCCCGGTCGTTTAATTGTAAAAGTAAATTAGACCCCTATTTATAAAACTGTCTAATTTAGTCTTACAAATCCAGAGGTCTAATTTAACCTTACATACTTTTGAGTATTATTAGCAGCTGTTTTGTGAAATTTCTTAGTTATAGAATCAATATTAGTTGTCATGGGGCAAGATTGATATGAGGTTCTTATATCAATAACAGCGGACATTGTAGTATTATTATGGTATGCCCGGATAGTTGCTTAGGAGGATGCTATGATGGCAAAGCATTTATCTTACGATGATCGACTGGATATTGAAAAATATCTAAAATCCAATTATTCTTTGTCCGAAATTGCAAGAGAACTCAACAGACATAAATCAACCATATCTAGAGAAATAACTATTCGGTCTAGGACAGTAAAGAAAGGTTGTTATGGCCGAAATTATAATGCTTGTATCCATAGATATAGTTGTGAGTCGGATCGTGTTTGCAGTGATAAAAAATGCAGTCGCAAATACAAACATTGTAAATTTTGTGGTAGATGCAATGATTACTGCGAGTACTTTAGGGTGGATCATTGCGAAAAACTTCAATCGACTCCATATGTTTGCAACGGCTGTGAAGACAGAAGGAGGTGTACGCTAACCAAGTTTATCTACGATGCTACTACTGCCCATAAAAGCTACGAAGAACTCCTTGTGGAATCTAGAATTGGCATTGAAAGCTCCCCGGAAGAAATTAAGAAATTAGACGAATTCATCAAACCACTGGTCAACAATGGTCAATCAGTGCACCATATCCTTGTCAATAATAAAGATAAAATTATGGTTAGTGAGAAAACAATATATAAATACATTGAAATCGGCGCTTTATCCGTAAAAAACATAGATTTACCAAGGAAAGTACGATACAGACCTAGAAGAAAAGTTCAACGGGGATATAAGGTCGACAAGAAGTGCCTTGAAGGCAGAAGGTATGATGATTATCTTGCCTTTATTGAAGAAAACAAGGATATTTCAGTCGTTCAAATGGACTCTGTAGAGGGCAATAAAGGCGGTAAGGTATTGCTTACCATTCATTTTGTGGACGTATCCTTTATGCTTATGTTTCTCAGGGATGCTAATGATGCAAAGAGCGTTGAGGAATGCTTTCAGATGATCGTAGATGCTTCTGGATCTGAATATTATAAAAGGCTCTTCCCGGTCATTTTAACAGACAATGGCAGCGAGTTTT